>NZ_JAMOKU010000050.1:0-38855 GCF_023656845.1 Parabacteroides sp. Y3-G-102
GTCTATGTTATCAGTATGAAGTTAAAAGAAGTGACTACTATATCAGTATTACTTTATAACTACTGTCTACTGATTACGTTTATAAACAAAAAAAGTGTCTAGATAAATCAGGAAAAGACATTCTTCCTAGGGAAACAAAAGTTTCTACATGGGAAAACAGAAGTTTCTTCAGTACAAAACTTTAGTTTTCTTCTATGAAAACAAATGTTTCCTATGTGTAAAACTTTTGTTTTATACCATAAAAAACCACAAATACTTATATATTAATATTTTATCTATATAAAGAAAGGAAGAAAAACGGACTGATTATATACGTAGAGTGTAGAAAATTCCTTTGATGGCATGGCAAAGACACTTACTAAAAGCGGGAAATGATGGTAGATAAAGACTTACTATTGTAGATGTTTTCCTATCTACAACAATAGGATAAATATTTTAAATTCAAATGATTATAAGGATAGTTGTAGATATTGTACATAATTTTGATTATTTACATATAATAGACCGGGCTTAGCTTTTATATCACTCAAGTCCGGCCTATCGGTTGAGACCTATCCCGCATTTGTTTGGATCAGAGTCCCAGCTTCTCAGAGATCTCCAACATCTTCTTGATCGGTTTGATGGCCTTCTTCTGTACCTCCTCGTCCACGAATATCTCCGGCATCTCGAACTTCAAGCAATTATATAGCTTCTCCATCGTGTTCAAGCGCATGAAATTACATTCGTTGCAGGCGCAAGTACTGTCGTTCGGAGGAGCCGGGATGAATTCCTTATCCGGACTCTGCTTGCGCATCTCGTGAATAACGCCACTTTCCGTCGCTACAATGAATTGTTTCGCGTCGGACTTAATGGTATGCTTCAGCAAAGCCGCGGTCGATCCTACGAAGTCTGAGACCTGTATAACCGGCTGCTTGCATTCCGGATGGGTAATCACTTCCGCGTTCGGGTACTGTTTCTTCAAAGATAAGATCTTCTCCAATGAGAATTGCTCATGCACGTGGCAAGCACCATCCCAAAGCAACATATTGCGTCCCGTGATGCTATTGATATAATTACCTAAGTTACGATCCGGACCGAAAATCATCGGTGTACCTTCCGGGAAGCTCTCCACGATCTGGCGGGCGTTCGTGGAAGTAACCACCACATCCGTGACCGCTTTCACGGCGGCGGTCGTATTCACGTAAGAGATTACCGTATGACCGGGATGTTGCTTGACGAACTCGGCAAACTCCGGAGCCGGACAACTATCCGCCAAGGAGCAACCGGCATTCAAGTCCGGTACCAGCACTTTCTTATCCGGACAGAGGATCTTCGCCGTCTCTCCCATAAAGTGAACCCCACAAAGCACGATGATATCCGCCTTCGTCTTAGCCGCCCATTGTGCCAAGGCCAGACTGTCTCCCACATAGTCCGCTATATCTTGTATATCGCCTGTTTGATAGTAATGCGCCAAAATAATCGCATTCTTCTCTTTACGTAACTTGTCGATCGCTTCCTTAAGGTCTAAATCCTTAGGAACGGGCGCATCCATGTACCCGATTGATTGGTTTGTCAACATAGCCTTATATATTAATGATTCCTGTTTCTACTGCTCCCAATAGGCTTTTCACTATATATAAACAATATTATCCACAGAAAGTATTACTGATAATCTTCATCTTATCTAGTTTATCAACCTATTGTTCACAAAGCACAAAGGTATAAACTTTCTTCATTTATAGAAATAACAAGAAAGATTCTTATCTTTGCCACCGATGGATGAGTTGCCCTCAACCCTCAATAGTTATCCACAATCATTATATTATATTCTTATTAATCTTTAATTTTAAAAATAAATATGATGAATATGATAGGCTGTTGAAATGGTTAATACATTTTTGTTACAATCTTTGGTTATTGACTTATTAAAGTCTGTGAACGGTTTATCAAAAGGATACCAACAGCATGGATGTCTATCTATAGATTGTAATTCTTATAGTTATAGACTTTATGAATATTTAGCTGTTTATTGTTGATAACCTTGATTGTGAAAAAATAGATCCTCCAGCAAGGTTGTCAATAGGTGTATAAGGGCTGTTGATAGCGCGTAATAAATAAGTGGCTTATTCATTTGCTAATTTAAGAAAGGGGGGTGTATGGACAAGTATTTGAATAAAGCAAGAAATATTTTTCATTTTATGTCCACTACTTATTAATAGCTTTTCAACGGCATATCCACGGATATTCGCTACTTTCGCGGTCAAAGATATTTGTTATGCGAAAATTAAAAGTAACCGAATTGAACCGCCTGACTCCCGAGGCTTTTAAGGAAAGTAAGAAGATACCTTTAATCGTTGTCTTAGACCATATTAGAAGTCTTAACAACGTAGGTTCCGTGTTTCGTACCTCCGATGCTTTCCGGGTAGAGGCTATTTATCTTTGTGGTATTACGGCTTGCCCTCCGAACGCGGAGATCCATAAGACCGCCTTAGGAGCGGAAGAAACCGTAGATTGGGAATATTTCAAGGATACCCCGGAGGCTGTTGATAAACTGCGCCAAGAGGGATATACGGTATGTGCCGTAGAGCAAGCGGAAGGTAGTGTCATGTTAGATAACTTGCAGTTAGACAAGACAAAGAAATACGCTATCGTCATGGGTAACGAAGTAAAAGGCGTTCAACAAAATGTGGTTGATAACTGTGATATATGTATTGAAATACCTCAATACGGTACAAAGCATTCCTTGAACGTATCGGTTACTACCGGTATCGTGATCTGGGATTTCTTCAAGCAACTATCAGATTAAACCATTCTCAACCAATACGACGACCCGTTCGGTCATGGCATCTTTACCTTTCGGGTCGTATTCCGATTTAAGGCTGGCTCCGAACATGCCTGCGAAGAAATTCCAAAAGCCCGCACGGAAACTTCCCAGATAGGCTTTCAGTAAATTGTAACTGGATTGATTACATTCCCTATCGATCAGTTTGATAAGTAGCTTGCCTTGCGAGAAGGATAATTTTTTTAGTTCCGGTTTATATTGGGCGAACAACTCTTTCTCCATCCGTTTCAAGTGGGCTTGGCGGGCCTTGTCATTCGGTAAGGTTTCCATGTATTCGTAGGTCTCTATCAACGTATCATACACCATTTTGGCATAGGGCAAAGTACGCTTTACGTCTCGTACCAACTTATTGTACTTGGCTTGTTCACGCTTATTCTTAAACTTAACTTGAGGATATATAAAAACTTCCCGAAGGTTGACGACAGCCATTGTATCACCTTCATACAGTTGAGCTTTCTGATAACCTTCCGGAACAATATTTGTCTTTACCGCCTGCGCCATCCCTTTAAAGCTACAGAGAACAAGTAGAGCCAAAACACAATATATCCCTTTTCGTATCATATACCGCGAAAATATAAATACTGCGTGACTCTCAGCATCATTTATCTGTTAATAACTTGCTAAATGAATATAAAACATTACATTTGCGCAATTGACAACAACTTAAGAATATATTAACTATGAAGAAAGAAGAAATTACCGCCCTATTCGGAAAATTCGAATCCATTTCATGTGAGGTAGAAGGCATAGAATGCTGGAGTGCCAGAGAGTTGCAACCCCTATTAGGATATGCCAAATGGGATAACTTTATCAATAATGTAGTGGTGAAAGCCAAAGAAGCGTGCCGGAATGCGGGAGAAAATATAGAGGATCACTTTCCCGACGTCGGGAAAGTGATTATTGTGGGGCATGGTGCTGAGCAACAAATAAATGACATCTTATTAACACGCTACGCATGCTACTTAATCGCACAAAATGGTGATAGTCGTAAACCGCAAGTAGCTTTTGCACAGACTTATTTTGCGGTACAAACCCGTAAGGCCGAGGTGATTGAACAACGCCTATTGGATTGTGATATGCTATTGCAAAGGGGAATTAAGCCTGAACGACTCTCCCCTGATGAGGATATTAAAAAGGTACAGCGTAGAGTAAATAAGGATAATGAGAAAACCTTGAAGAATAAATAGAAACCATACAAAATCTTAACTATGAAATATCTATTGCTATCCCTGTTTGCGGGGGTATTTTCATTGTATGTACATGGTGTTGATAACTTACGTTTACCGGATGTCCGTAGCGTGGGAATGGGAGGGAATGTGGCGACGCAATCTATTTTATTCAATCCGGCCCTTATTGTCGATAAAGAGAAAAAGTCCATTCATTTAGAATACTTTAATCGGTACATGTTGAAAGAACTGGGTACGATGTCCGGTAGTTTTTATTATCCGAATCAACTATTATCCGTAGGTGTTGATATCTCTGTTTTCGGGTTTGATAAATACAGGGAGATGATGGTTCGTGTGCTGGGAGGAAAACGCTTGGGGGATCAATGGGCGTTAGGGCTTGGAGTTCACTATAGTTTCTTGCAAACTGATCTATTGGAAAATACAAGATCCAGACTGTCAACAGATCTTGGAATCACTTTCTCTCCTATTGATAAGTTGTTAATAGGAATGTTAATAATGAATTTTCCTTCTGTTTATATAGGAGATAAAGATATTGAAATAGAAGATTTTAATTATTACTTAATTCAAATAAGTTTTCAATGGGAGATTATAAACAGTCTGTTAATTACAGGAAGTGTAGGAACGGAAAATGAAAACCTAGTTGTTGGAAACTTTGGTCTTGAATACACTGCTTTCGATTCTTTTTTTATTCGTGCCGGAATACAGACCGCTCCTCTCCTGCCCTCTTTAGGAATTGGTTATAACTTTTCTTGCTTTACGATAGATGTAGCCTCTATTTACCATCCGATTTTAGGGATGAGTACCGGTCTTGGTTTATCATTCTCTTTTTAAATGATACTTAGCTATGAAACGATTGTTTATAATCTTGTCGATAATCCTGTTGATAAATAGTTATTACGCTAATTCTCAAATAGAATATTCTGTTGATAAGTGGATGGAGTATGTAGAGGAACTAGCCTTGGAAACCGAGGATACGGAGCGTATCGAAAGTTTGTATGCCGATTTATCTTATTTAATTGAGCATCCTTTTGATTTGAATGCCGTGACGGAAGAACAACTGAAGCGATTACCTTTTCTATCCGATCGCCAAATTGAGCAGCTCCTCTCCTATCGGAAACGATACGGAAATATGGTTAGCATCTATGAGTTGAAGAATATAGAGGATATCGATTTTCAGACGATATCTCTTCTCCTTCCATTTGTTTATATAGGTGATAATCTTGTTGAAAAACGGTTGCTTACGGTTAAGAACCTGTTGAAATATGGTCGTAATGAATTACAAATCAGGTATGATCAATGTTTTCAACAGAAAAAGGGATATGGTGAACAAACGGACAGCATACTTTTGTTATATCCGAATCGTAAATATAGAGGAGAACCCTTCTATCACTCCTTACGTTATTCCTATACTTTCGAGGATCGTTTACAAGCAGGCTTCGTAGCCGAGAAAGATGCGGGCGAACCTTTTTGGAACGCATATCATAAAGGATATGACTTTTATTCCGCACATCTATTCCTAAAAGATATCAACTGGTTAAAAAGCTTGGCTATAGGGGATTACAAGATGTCTTTCGGACAAGGTCTGGTGATTAGCAATGACTTTTCTCCTAGTCGTACGGCAGTAGTCGCTCAAGCAGAGCGAAGGACAAACGGCTTCCGTAGGCACTTTTCTACCAATGAACAGGATTTCTTTCGAGGGGTGGCCGGTACGATCACGATTAAAAACTTGGATATAAGTGTTTTCTATTCGTACCGAAAAATGGATGCGGCCGTAGATAGCTTGACATTCACCTCATTAAAAACAGATGGACTTCATCGTTTGCAACGGGATTGGGAAAAGAGGAAAACGATAACGATGCAGGTATATGGAGGAAATATCCGCTATGCTAAGCCTCATTTTCATGTAGGTTTAACGGCTCTCTCCTATTCATTCGGTAAGTTTAAGATGGATCCTGATCCAAAACCTTATAATCTATTCTATTTCAAAGGTTCCAACAATTTCAACATGGGTGTTGACTATATGTTGAAAACGAACCGTATCAAGTTTTATGGCGAGATTGCCCTTTCGAAAAACGGAGCTGTTTCGACCTTGAATGCCTTGCAATTAACGCCTGCCTCCTACATATCTTTCTTGGTATTATACCGCTATTACGATCGCCGTTATCAAGCTTTGTTTGGGAACGCTTTCTCGCAAGGCTCTACGGTTCAGAACGAGCAAGGGGTTTATATGGGATTTCAGTTGACTCCGATCGCCCGCTGGAAATTATCCGTTTATGCGGACTTATTCCGTTTCCCTTGGTTGAAATACGGGATAGACGCTCCTTCCGGAGGACAGGAATATATGGCTCAGATAGATTATACCCCTAGTAGAAACTATTCAGCTTATCTTCGTTATAAATATCGACAAAAAGAAAAGAATGGAACTTTTGAAAATGATAATTTATTGAAAATCAATACTTGTAAACAACATCGTATTCGTTTTCAACAGGTTTATAACTTTTCTTCTCCTTTTATTTTTAAGACTTCCTTAGATGGTATTCTATTCGATGATCCTATAAAGAAACTTAATAAAGGAATTATGATCTCCCAAAGTATAGGCTGGAAGCCCACTACCCTACCTCTTCAAATAGATGGTTATCTAGCGTGGTTTTATACGGATGATTACAATAGCCGGGTCAGTTCGTATGAGAAGAATATATTATATGCCTTTAATATGCCCTTTTTTTATGGGGATGGGATGCGGTTTGCCCTTACCTTTCGTCTGGATATTTGGAAACGTTTATCCTTGTCCGCGAAACTGGCTCACACCCATTATTGGGACAGGGATTTGATAGGTACTGATACGGAGGAGATAAGCGGTTCTGATAAAACAGATCTTTATGCTTTGCTTCGCTGGAAATTTTAGAGTAGATTTGCGTGGGTAAAAACAAACAGCGCTATGTCTACAATTCTTTTTGATAAAATAGTATTTGGCCCGATACATAGTCGGCGTCTAGGTGTCTCTTTAGGGATGAATTTACTTCCTACAGACGGGAAATTATGCTCTTTTAATTGCATTTATTGCGAATGTGGATTGAATGAGAATCATAGGACCCATAGTAAACTGCCTACTCGTACGGAAGTGAGGGAAGCCTTAGAGCAAAAACTAAGTTCCATGAAAGCGGAAGGGATCGTTCCGGATGTAATTACATTCGCCGGAAACGGAGAGCCTACGATACACCCGGAATTCGGTGGAATCATTGATGATACGATCGCTACCCGGGATCGATTTTTCCCTGATGCTAAAATCGCCGTACTTTCTAATTCTACGATGCTCCAGAAAGAGGAGGTCTTTCAAGCCTTGAATAAAATAGAGGATAACATATTGAAACTGGATTCTGTATTAGACAGTCGGATTCGGCAGATAGACGTACCTAATTCTCCGGCGTTTAATTTCGAGTCTTTATTAAAGCAATTATGTCGTTTTAACGGAAACTTGATTATACAGACCATGTTCTTGAAGGGGGAAGTAAATGGGAAATCGGTTAATAATATGACAGAAGAGGAGATAGCGGGCTGGATCTCCGCCTTAAAACAAATCCGTCCGAAACAAGTCATGATTTATACGATAGATAGGGAGACCCCGGTTAAAGCTTTGAAAAAAGCTACTAAAGAAGAATTAGATGCGATTGCAGAACGGGCCCGGAAGGAGGGTTTTGACGTGACGGTATCTTATTAAACTAACTAATTTAGAGAAACACAATAAGTAGTATGAGAACATTCAGTAAAAAGAAAAAATTGCCTCGACTCTTGACGCTTTATGGAGCGGTAGCGGTCTCAGCATTGCTAGGGGGATGTGGGCAGAGCGGTGTTCCGGCGGAATCTTTCGATCGGTCGGATTATTATACCAGAGGTATCGGTTCGTATCCGGGAGATCCGGGGGAGGATTTTTCTCCTTCATTACGTCCGGATTATTCCACGTATCGTAACATAGCTCTTTTGCGTAGCGCTTACAACTCCTCCAGTTATGATTACAATCTAACGGCTCAACTGGTGACGGATGGTGTTATTAGCGATAAACAACCTCAGTATCTCGATCTCTCTACGCAAAATGGGGATATCGCTCGTCGTGAGCGTGAGTGGATGATCGATCAAGGTCCTTATTCTCGTAATGCGGTTACAGGCGAGGATGCCTATTTCCTGTTCACGCTGAATAACTGGAAAGAGAAAGCCGACAAGGTACAATTTCGTGGCAGCGTGGCTTATGACGAGAATAAGATTAAGGATGGATATGAGATTGTTTGCGAGGGATCGAATGATGGAAATACTTGGACGGAATTGGCTGCCTTAAAGGGTAAAGGTATGCCGGGTAATGCCAGCAAGTATAAGGCCCATTCGGACCCGAATAAGAATAGCTGGGATCCGGGTACGTTGCCCACCCGTATGTTGAATGAGACTTTGACATTCGATCAACCGGGTGAATATGCTTATTATCGGATACGATTGAAAATGGAAGGTGCCGCTTATTGGGCATTCTTCGAGATGAATTTCTATAACCAAGATAAGTTGATAGATTTGCTTCCTTCCAAATTCTTTAATAGCGCTTGGATGAGTGCCACGACAGGAGAGGAGTGGGTCTATGTGGACTTGGGTAGCCAATCCGAATTCGACAAAGTAAAATTACATTGGATCAATAAAGCGATCAAGGGTAAGATTCAAGTTTCCGACGACGCGAAACAATGGGTTGACATAGCGAATCTTCCGGGTGGAGATGCTAATCTGGATGAGATCAAGCTAAAAGGAAAGGGCCGCTACGTACGGGTATGGATGGAGCAACCGGCTAATGACGGACGCTATATCTTAAGCGAGATAGAGGTGATGGGTAAAGGTGGCTTGCTTGCCCAACCGGCTGCTGCTCCGGCTTCTACAAAAGACGAGATCCGTTTGTCGGGCGGAAACTGGAAAGTACAACGAGCTTCCGAGGTAACCGCTTCTGGTGAGGAAATATCGAAACCTTCTTTCTCTCCGGAAAATTGGATCGTGGCGACCGTACCGGGAACGGTATTGAGCAGTTATAAGAATATCGGAGCTATCCCGAATCCGAATTACGCGGATAACTTGATGCAGATATCCGAGTCATTCTTCAACTCTAATTTCTGGTATAGGGATGAGTTTGAGGTACCCGAAGGATTCAAGCAAGATCGTTTGTTCTTGAATTTCGATGGTATCAACTGGAAAGCGAATGTATATTTAAACGGTAACAAGATCGGCCGTATCGAGGGAGCGTTTATCCGAGGTGTATTTGACGTTACAGACAGGGTCGTACCGGGTAAGAACGTTGTCGCGGTGGAGATCATCAAGAATGAGCATATCGGCGCTATCAAGGAGAAATGTGAGAAGAATACGGATTTCAACGGTGGTATCTTAGGCGCTGATAACCCAACCTTCCACGCTTCGATCGGTTGGGATTGGATCTCGACGATCCGTGGTCGTAATATAGGTATTTGGGATGATGTGTACTTGACTTCTACAGGCAAGGTAACGATTCAAGACCCGTTCGTACAGGTTGTATTACCGTTGCCGGATACGACTTCCGCTACCTTGACTCCGGAAGTGATCGTGAAGAACCATGATGCCGCTCCAGTAAAGGGTGTATTGACAGGAAAGATCGGCGATATCACTTTCGAGCAACCGGTAGAATTGGCCGCAAACGAGGAGAAGACGGTTACTTTCGATCCAAATAGCTTCAGCCAATTGAAGGTTCAGAACCCACGTCTGTGGTGGCCTAAAGGATACGGATCTCCTTATTTATACGACGCTAATTTCACCTTTAAGGTAGGCGATAAGGTATCCGACTCTGAGGATTTCAAGGTAGGTATCCGACAAATGACCTTCAATGAGAATAATAGTATCTTGAGTCTCTTTATCAATGGTCGTCGTTTTATAGGCCGTGGCGGTAACTGGGGATTTGGTGAGTCTAATCTGAATTACCGGGGTCGTGAGTACGATATCGCCGTGGCTTACCATGCCGATATGAACTTTACGATGATGCGTAACTGGGTAGGACAGATTGGCGATAAAGAATTATATGAGGCTTGCGACCGTCATGGTATCATGATCTGGCAAGATTTCTGGTTGGCGAATCCTTCCGACGGACCCGATCCTTATGATCCGGAGATGTTTATCGCTAATGCTGAGGATTATGTGAAACGTTTCCGTAACCATGCCTCTATCGGTATTTATTGCGGGCGCAACGAGGGCTTCCCGCCGGAGCAGATCGACAAGGCTTTACGCCGTATCGTGAAAGAGGATCATCCGGGCTTACATTATATCTCCAGCTCGGCGGATGAGGTGGTAAGTGGCCATGGCCCGTACCGTGCGCTTCCTGTTAAAGAATACTTTAGCTTGAAGAATGGTAGTGATAAGTTCCATAGTGAGCGGGGTATGCCTAACGTGATGAATTACGAGAGCTTGGTTCGTACTTTCTCTCCGGAAGCGCTTTGGCCGCAAAACGCTCAATGGGGACAACACGATTATACGATGGAAGGCGCCCAGTCTTGCGCTTCTTTCAACGCTATCATCGAGAAGGGCTTCGGTAAGCCGAACAACGCCAAGGAATTCGCTGATCTGGCTCAGTGGGTAAACTATGATGGTTACCGGGGTATGTTCGAATCGAGAAGCTTGAACCGTAAGGGATTATTGCTGTGGATGACGCATCCGGCATGGCCTTCTATGGTATGGCAGACTTACGATTATTATTTCGAGCCTACCGCCGCTTACTTTGGTTGCAAGAAGGCCTCCGAGCCTCTGCACATTCAATGGAATCCGGTTACGGACGAGATCGAGGTAGTGAACTATAGCGCCGGCGTACGTAATGGTTTGACGGCAAAGGCTCAAATCATCAATATGGACGGTTCTATTTCATGGGAAAACGAGGTTTCCGTGGATAGTAAGGAAGATACGACCAACAAATGTATGAAACTGGATTTCCCAGCTAGCGTATCCAGCGCTCATTTTGTCAAGTTGACGTTGACAGAGAATGGCAAGATCGTATCGGATAACTTCTATCTGCGTGGCGTAGAGGAAGGCAACTACCAAGCTTTGCGTGAGATGCCAAAGGTTACTTTACGATCCAACGTGGCAACCAATAAGGGTAATGACGGTACTTGGACCGCTACCGCTACCTTAGAGAATACTTCATCCACCCCGGCTCTGATGATTCGTGTGAATGTAGTGGGCGAGAAGGATGGCGAGCAATTCCTCCCGATGTTCTATAGCGACAACTATTTCTCCTTGCTTCCGGGCGAGAAGAAAGAGATCAACATCCATTGGAAAGATGTAGATACGAGAGGCGAGACCCCGAAGGTGGTTATCTCCGGTTATAACGTGAACTAGTCAGCTAGGCTGATACCTATAAAAAATCCAACCATTCTCCGATATGAATAGGAGAGTGGTTGGATTTTTTTTGCAATTCTAAATTTCAGATTTATCTTCGGTTTTATTGTTATTTTTAATACGTTTTACTGTATGTTTAAGTTTTACGGCCATAAGATTCAACTCTATGGTAGATTCCATTTCAGTTGTATCAGCATCATCTATCAACAGATCAGATAAGAGTTGGCCAGTTCGTTTCACAATACCTTTTTGTTTTATTAGGTCAGGTTCATTTTGAATCGCATCTACATTTCGGATAAGCTCACGTAGTTTTACGAAAGAATCTATTATAGCGATAGTTGTTTGTGTGGCTCTTGGACTTTTTAATATAGTAGCCAGCATATAAAGTCCTTTTTCAGTGAAAGCTTTAGGTTCTACTGTTGATTTTTTTAAGTTTTCCATCCGGTGGAAATTTTCCACCACATACTGTTTCTCAGAGGGTTTCAATGTGAAAAAATAACCACTGGGGAACTTTTCAGGATTATTTCTCACGGCTTTGTTTATATCCCTTGTTTCTGTTTTATATAATTCTGCTACATCTCTATCTAGTAGTATTTTTTGTTCTCTTAACTCAATAATACGTTCCTCTACTTCTTTCGTTCCAATAACTTGAAGTTCATTTTCCATAGTTAAATTATTAATTTGATTTTTGTATTTATGCTTTGTATATAGAGCAAATATAGTGATTTTTTGTTCTATATACAGAGCATAGATCATTTCTTTTTACAACTTGATATAAATCTTCTTCTTATACAAGAAATATCCCGGTATCCAGTTTAATACCACGAAGAAGATAGCCCATGCTAATGAGCCTCCGAAATCGCCGAATATCGGCCTGAACAGATCCATATACATAAAGGCGGAGATACCGCTCATTCCCAGCAATACGGCCAATATATCCCCTTGTACATACAGATACAACGGGTTGATACCGAACGACTCAAAGAATAACGTCCATTTCTTCTTCCCGTTTATATCGATGATCCAGATTAATAAAGCGAGAAATAAGGAGGCGAATCCGCAAGTTACCAAGACGAACGTGCTACTCCATATCTTTTTATTGATAGGGCAACCATAGCTTAGCAAGAAACCGGCAAAAAGAATAATCGTACCGAAAATGAAGATATTACGGATAATCAACTCATTGTTCTTTTTACAATCCTGTATTACCTTTCCTACGTAGAAACCGAGTAATACATGCGCTATGCTACCAATGCAGCTCAAGAGCCCTTCCGGATCAAAGGCGATCCGTGTACCATCTGCCATATCATCGTGATACATATGCGATGTACCGAATAAAGTTCTGTCCACGATCGCTATAATGCTATCCTCCGACATTTCCATACTATGCGTGAAACCTAGTAATGCCCAGTAAAATATCAATATACCAGCGGCTACCTGCAAAATATACTTATGATTAATCGCTAATCCTATCAACGAGCCGAAGCCATATGCCAGCGCCAACCTTTGCATCACCCCAAGGATACGTAAATTCTGGAAATCGGTAAATCCATTGTAGCAAACATGCCCGAACAGATTCAGCCCTAATCCCACGAGGAATATCAATACCGTGCGTCTCAATACTTTCGTCACGCTTTCTTTCGACAGCTTGAAGTTATATTTCCGAAGCGAGAAAAACATGGAGACCCCCATGATGAACATAAAGAACGGAAATACCAAATCGGTGGGAGTGAGGCCGTTCCAACGTGCATGCTCTAAAGGCGTATATACATACTTCCATGACCCGGGGTTGTTTACCAAAATCATCCCCGCAATCGTAATTCCCCTCATCACGTCGAGGGATAGCAATCTTCCGGATTGTTGTGCCATATTGATAGTAGATTAAAAAGTTACCAATAAAAGTCCAAAGATAATTGAATTTCCTACAATATCCCTGCCTTCGGGAATACTGTTTTTAGTATATTGAAAATCAGATGTATAAAAACATGTACATGTTTTCGGAAAAACACGTACGTCTTTTTCCAAAAAGATGATGGAGATATCCAAGCGATAAGAATTTTATACAATAAGCCTAATAATCAATTATTCTTTAAGGTTTGATGAAAAATATGCCTATCTTGCGCATAGAATCTAAAGATAGGAACCAATGAGGCATTTGCTTATTTTGATATCGCTATTATCCACACTCTCATTTATAGGTTGTCGAGATGAGAGCGATGCCATATACCTAATCGATCGTGCGGAATCCTTGTTGAAATCCGATCCGGATAGTTCCCATATCCTATTGGATAGCATAGCCGTGCCCGATAATTTGAGTGATAAATTATTGGCTCGTTGGTGTATGCTATCCGGTAAAGTGGCGGACACGTTATATACGGATCTGCCCTATGTACAACAATTGCTACGTGCGCAAGCCTATTATAAGTCACACGGGACAAAGCAAGAACAAGCGAAGATTGGTTTGTATTTGGGGCGTTCGTATGTGGAAGATAAAGAGAACGAGAAAGCGATGAAGGTTTATTTGCAAGCTTTGGATATCGCTTTACGCAGTGAAGACTATAATCAAGCCGGATATATTTGTAGCTATATGGGAGATCTGTATGATTTCGAGGGTAATTATCTGTTAGGAAAGGACAAATATAAGGAAGCGGAATCTTATTTTCGAAAAGCGGGTAATATGCGAAGTTCGGCTTTCGCCTTGCGGGATGTGGGAAGAATGTATGCGTTTTCGGATTCTTTGGATATAGCGTTAATTTTTTTGTTGAAAGCGGATACTATTATAGTTGAAGTAGGTGACTCTTCTGATATAGGGACTATATATAATGGAATAGGAAATATTTATAATATGTTAGGTAATAAAGAGTTAGCTAAATTGTATTTGTGGAAAAATGTCAATATGTCAGATTTTGATGACGCACCAAGTTACAGGACATTGGCTGGTATATATATAGAAGAAGGCGATTTTAAGAATGCACGTATTTGTTTGGAGAAAGCAAGTGTACCTAGTTTTAATGATATGACCCGTTTTTAGGTACTTTATGGTTATTCTTTGTTAGAGAAAGCGGAGGGTAATTGGGAAAAGGCTTGGTTTTACTTGGATGAATATAACAGTGCCTCAGATTCGATCTTGACGATACGAAATAGGGAAAACATAATAAAAATAGAAAAGGAATATGAGCATTTAAAAATATCATTGGAAAATATGCGATTAAAATCGGATAAACAAAAGTATTTTATCTATTGGGTAATATCTGTATTTATTCTTTTAATATAATTATGGGTCTTTCAAATACGAATTGATAGAAAAAATAAAAGACTTCTTAAGCAGGAAATCGATTTGTCGAATAAGAGTAATGAATTATTCAGACTACGGGATAATTTACGTAACAAACAAGATAGATTAGAGGCTTTATCTATTCAATTGTCTGAAAAAAATGAAAAACTGAATGAACTTGATTCAAGAGAGAAACTGGAGAAAGAATATGAACAAATAAAAAAAGAAGAGGAAACCCTCGTCCTTCGGATAGCGGAACGGCGTAAGGATCTATTCTTATCATCCGCTATAGCCAAGAAAGTAATCAAGCTATCCCAAAAAGTAGTACCGGGAGCTACCAAATCTCCACTATCAGAAAAAGACTGGCAAAATATTATTACGCAAGTGAATGAGGTTTATCCTTTTTTAGCGGATCGACTCGCTGCGTTTAATTTATCTGCCGCCGAATTGCGTTATTGTTATTTGAGCTTGTTGGGTTTGGATTCGATAGGTGAATCTATCCTGTTACATATCCAGCCGGATTCGGTAAACAAGCGTCGGCAGCGTGTACGCCAAAGGCTGGGAATCATAGCGAAAGAGCTTGATTTATGTGCTTATCTTATTAATAGTGTACAATAGATTGATAAACAATAGCTTCTATTAATATTGGCTTTACCCTTTGTCCTGCTAGTTGATTTATAATCAATTAAATATTAGTTGATTATGAATTTCGTTTGTCGCTTATTATTTAGCGTTATATTTGCTTGTTTCTTCTATAGGCTTGATCTTTACGTTGAAAAAATAAAAACGAAATGAGACAGCTTAAATTGTTATTAGCGGCAATAGCTTTATTATGGGCTATGCCATGCTGGGGTAAGCCTATAGATCTACATGGTAAATGGGAACATAAGAAAAAATCCATTCCAATAGGTTTGCCAATGGATGCATCGATTGAGGAGGCTAATAGAGAACTGATAGTAAACTTTCACGAGGATCTTGGTGATGTATGTGTTATCGTCACTAGTTCTACGGGAGAAGTGATCTATAATGAAAAGGTACAAACGAGTACTATGCCATATTTAGTAATACCTCTAAAAGTAAGAGATCAAGAAAAAGGAGTATTACATATAATGAATGATTATAATCATGTATTTGGGGATTTTTAAATTTAAACTTTTGTATTTGTAAATGATATAGGAGTAAAAATGTAATTTTCTATTGTTTTACCTTTTAAAAAGTAGTATTATGAAAAAGGTGTATTTATTATTTATTTGCTTAGTTTTTATATCATCTTGTAATGATGATTTAGTGATGGAAAGAAATGATATATTATCTACAAATAATATAGAAATTTCTATTCATGATTCTCTTCTAATGAATAAAGACTTAGTTTTGAAAAAAGATTTTGCTAAAGTATTATCAAAAGTTTTTAATGAAAGCCTAATGGCTAGAAATTTGATTAAAAACGAGGCTTTAAAAATGATTGATAATGATTATGATGTTCTTTATCAATTAGTAAAAGATGAGATGCTGGAAGATAATATTACATTTGAACAGTATATAGGGAAATATATTGAAATGGATAAATTATTATCTATTAATGAAAAGTTTCCTACTCTAACAATTTTTGTTCCAGAATTACCTAAGAATTCGTTCTCTGCTGCTCTTTGGAATACTGATAAAGAAATACCAGTTGTTGCTGTTAGAACTTGTATCAGTAACGATGTTCCTATATATGATAAGGATGGGGAAGAAAAAATTATAAAATCAGATCTCATTCCTATGTATCCTATTGTTGTATTAAAGGATAATGAAAGAATCGTAGCGAATGAATATAGTAATTTGTCTAGAAGTAATTTTAGTAGTACTAATTTTACTTTTTCTTCTAAATCGGGAATAACTTATTCTTTTCTTGGAGAATCTTTTAATAATATGAAACAAAAAAACATTTTAAGATCTCGAAATGTAAATAAAAGTATGAAAGATAGATTACAAAAATCAGTTGATGCATATAATATTTATAAAAATAAGGATGGATGGCATAGGGACTATATATATTATGATATGGTTCCAGGTTCAGATAAAGGTGTATTTGTTTATGATTATAAAGAAACACTATATTCTTTCCAAATGAAAGGGGATCCAAATATAGCTTTCCAAAAGATATCAGATCAAACAGGAGATGCACAGTTAGATTATGATCAAATATTTAATCCTAGGCAATCTTATAAAGCTACTCCTTGGACTGATGGTAAATTTGATTTTTTAGTTAAAGTATATGTTGGAACAAAAAGTCCTATAGGGACAGAACAAACTTTTTCTTTTGGCGTAAAACCAGAAGATCTATTTAGAGTATCTTACAAAGATATAGGAGGAGGTAATTCTAAAGTTGATGGTGTAAAAGAATGCCTAGTTGTTCCTCTTGATTTACCTCTATTTGAATGGAATATAGAAAATTTTAGTTGTGTAATAAAAATTTCTATAGAAGAAATTGATGGTACAGAAACTCAAAGGACGCTTAGCCAAACTACTGCTGAATTTGCAGGAAATTTTGAACTTAATCCTGTAAAAGGAGTTTTTGAAAAAGTAGGATTGAAATTTGGTGCAAGTGCGAAAAAGACAATTACGACTACATTTGAAAAAACATTTACATTGGGTAATGATGAATTGGGGGATGTTATTGTTAATTTTTATGATCCTGTTGTTCTTTCTGGTGATTGGATTGAATATGCAGGACGTAGAGATACGGCATATTCAATTCCATTAAATAGTAAATATTATAATGGTTATTATAAAATAGAGTTGGCTCCTTTGAAAATGTATTAATGGATATGCTTATATGAATAAGCTAAATATGAAGTAAATAGTTTATAAATAACTATTTACTTCATATCTTAAATATAATTAGTAATAAAATGTAATAGTTTCTTTTATTTGATTTTGACGGTTTGACCAATATGAGTGAGAAATCATATTACTATTAGTGTCATGGATGAAAACTGTAATAGAATGAATAGTTTCTTCTGGTTTTATTTCTAGATAGCCATCTATATTTGTTCTTTTTACTTGATTAGGTATAATTGTATTTTTACCATTAGAGTATATACCATTCCCTTTATCTGTGTAATTTGCGAGATCAATAGGTGCTATATCATAATAAATGTATGCTATTGCATTATAAATAGGTGTTTTTGTGTTATCTTTGCTAATTCTAAGCACTTTTATTTCAATATATGATTCACTAATCTCTTCTATGCCATTATCTTTATTACAAGAAGATAGAATTACTATAATAAATAGTAAAATGCTAAGTTTATTAAATGATGATTTTTGCATGGCTTATATTTTATGTTGATTAATATTTCAAATGTAGTGAATATATTGTAATAGGCTATATGTAAAAATATAATTAATGTCTTTTTGTGTAAAATAGAAATAATAAAATACGGTTTACTTTATTGTGATCTTTTATATACATTGAGGATAGGGGTATTTGATGGTTTCCTGTCTTATAAGAAAACAATAGTCATTATGGAATCAACAACTGAAAAACGGAATATCTCTATGCTTTACTGGGATGAAGCTAAAAAAGGAATGATGGCAGGTTTCATCTTTTCTTTATTCATTCTTTTACTATTCTCATTTGTTTCTTGTGACAAGGATGAGGATACTTCTTTTGAAGAAACTCCTTACTATTTGGGGTACTTTGAAGGAAAGGTGAATAGTCAAGATATTTCTATAGCTAATCAGTCGAACTCTCATTCTTTCATTGATCATGGAAATTTTTGGCAGGAGGTAAATACCGATTTAAGCGGTTTCTATTGGGAGATACCATTAGGAGTGCATATCTCTGACTATCCTTATCCTATGCTGAGGATCTCATTGATTCCATTGAGAGAAGGAGAATATCTGATCGATAAGGGTAAATTATTGAATGAAGAGATAGAATCTACTGTTAGGATCACGAAAGATGACGCTAAAATAGTGTATCATCCACTGAAATCTTCATTTCGGATACAAGTGGATAGTATTCGTTTTCATGAGGGAAGTGGTACCCCTTATATTGAAGGGAAGATGGAAGGTATTTTATATAATATAGAGAATTCGGAAGATTCGATCGTCATAAAAGACGCTATATTCGGAATACACTAACTTGGAGCCGAATAATGATATAGAAGCAATATTTAGATTGAATGGGAGTTCTATATCATGATATGTCGAACTTTTATTCAGTCTAAATATTAATTTTAATACCTTGTAAGTAATGAAGAAGTTATTTGTTCTGTTGATATTGCTTTTATTTTTTGGCCGATCGCAGGCAACTGATATAGAGGCTCGTACCGGTATATTAGGAGGAGATGGATGGGGACTTCAAACCGGGGCGTATATAAACTTTCCGCAATCACGGTTGTTTTCTATACAAACGGGATTGTTGCTGCATACCGCAGGGAATTCGTTTTCATATGGAGATGATTGGAATATTGATTTTTTTGTACCCGTGTATGCTTCTTTTCATATTCCGTTGAGCGATAAAGTGAATCTCCGATTAAATGCGGGTGCTTACACCGGTAGTGGTGAATATTGGAATCTGGGAGCTACGGCGGCGGCCGGTATAGAGGTAAAAAGATTTTATGTGGGAGTGAACTATTTCCAGAATTGTGTCAATGACCGGGATTTGAAATTGGGGTTGTCGGTTGGATATAAATTCACATTATTTTAATCTTTTATATATTTTGAGGATAGGGGTATTTGAGCGTTTCCTGTCTTACGATAAAAACAACGAGAATTATGGAGTCAACAAGTAAAAAACAGAATACCCCTAAACTTTGGTACTGGGGGGAACCTAAAGGAGGAATGAGCCTTGAGGATTGTGAGAAAATAGTAAAAGAGATCCCGCATTTTGACAGGAAAACCCGGCTTGCGGATATGTATATAGCTTTTGTTTGACAGCAAGGGTTTCATTGTGGCATTTAACATAAAGAAGAGAGCCTGTTTTTATACATCGCTCTCTTTTTTTTATAACTTAGCCCCCAATTACTAAATCGAAGAACATGAAAAAGACTTTTTTATTAGCGATAGCCTTGTTGTGCTTTTGCGTTCCGATGAGCTTATTCGCACAAAAACGGCTTGCTTTCAAGGATGGGAAATTCAAGATCGTCCAATTTACAGACATTCATTGGGATCAGAAATCATCTAAATGCGCTAAGACAGTCGCTACGATACAATCCGTATTAAAGGCGGAGAATCCGGATGTGGCAATGCTGACGGGCGACGTGGTGACAGCAAGCCCCGGTTTGGAAGGATGGAAGTCAGTGATCGGGATCTTTGAGGAGGCCAAGATACCGTTTACGGTCATGATGGGAAATCATGATGCGGAGATCGTCCCCAAGGACGAGATTTATGCCATGCTTAGTAAATCACCTTATTTTATGGGCGAGAAGGGACCGGGTGATATCCATGGAGCCGGAAACTATGTGGTACCGGTCTACAGTTCGGACGGAAAGAAACCGGCGGCCTTATTGTATTGTATCGACTCCAACGATTATCCTACGCTGAAGGATTATGGCACGTATGATTGGATTCATTTCGACCAGATCCATTGGTATCGTGAGCAAAGTATGCGCTATACCAAGGAAAATGGCGGCAAACCGTTGCCAGCCTTGGCTTTTTTTCATATTCCTCTGCTGGAATATAATGAGATCGTTGGGGCGGAGACTACATTAGGACAGAAAGAAGAGGGAATCGCCTCTCCCAAGATCAACACGGGCTTCTTCGCTTCCTTGGTGGAAATGAAGGATGTGATGGCTACTTTCGCCGGGCACGATCATGATAACGATTATATAGGAATGTTATATAATGTGGGGCTAGCTTTCGGGCGTGTATCCGGATGGGACGCTTATGGAGATTTCGAGCGGGGTGGCCGTATCATTGAATTGCGTGAAGGCAAGTTTGAGTTTGATTCATGGATTCGTACCCCGTCCGGAAAGGAATATACGTATTATTATCCATCTGGCCTGACCTCTAAGGATGAGGAAACGATGGAATTCTTACCCGCCAAAACGGTAAAATCTAAAAAGCACGGGGTAGCTTATACCTATTATGAAGGTAAATTTAAACATACGGATCAGATCGCTTCCGGGACAAAAGTGAAAGAGGGTACGATGAAAAATATCTCTATTCAGGAGGCTCCGGCCAAGGATCATTTCGCTTATGAGTTCCGTACGTTGATAAATATCCCTGAAAAAGGTGTATATCGCTTTTATACGTATTCGGATGATGGTTCCAAACTATTTATAGACGGTAAAGCTATTGTTGATAATGATGGCTCTCATAATGCTCGTATAGCGAAAGGAAAGGTAGCGTTAGACGCTGGTTTCCACGAATTACGTGTTTTGTATTTCGAGGATTATATGGGCGAGGCCTTGGAGGTCGGGGTTTCCTGCCGTAAAATAAAGGAAGCTGTCTTACCAGAGGACTGGTATTATTTACCGGAATAAATATCCAGTTGTAGAGACGCAGCATGCTGCGTCTCCCACTGTCTGATAGTATCTTAGTCTTGTACGGCAGCTTTCGCTTTCTCTACTGCCTCATTGATATTACTGCAAATATTTTCTGCGCCAATCTTCTTATCGAATCCGGATTTTGTCAATACACGGTGTACATGTTCATTGACCCCGGAAAGTATCATATGGATATGCTCTGCCTCGGAAAGACGGAAAAGACTTTCCAAGTTATGCAGACCGGTAGAATCTATGAACGAAACCTTACGCATACGGATGATGCGGACTTTCGGTTTATCTCCCATACTTTTCATGATGCCGTCGAACTTATTCGCTACGCCGAAAAAGAACGGACCATCGATCTCGTATACCTCTACACCTTTAGGCAGGGAGAGGACTTCCTCGTCATGATGAATCTCGCCCTCGTCGGAAAGATCGATCTCATCCGTGGTGACGGATACATGCGTGGTCTCGGCCACACGGCGCATAAAGAATAACATGGCGATCAAAAGACCGATCTCGATAGCGATCGTAAGATCAAAGATAACCGTCAGGAAGAAAGTCACCAACAAGACGGATACGTCGCTTTTCGGGTTTTTCATCAAGGAACGGAACGTACGCCACTCACTCATATTATAAGATACGATGATCAATACGCCAGCCAGACAAGCCATTGGAATGTGTTTGGTAAGCGGCCCGAGGAAAAGCAAGATCAATAATAATACGATGGCGTGAATAATACCGGCAACCGGAGTTCGTCCACCATTATTTATATTGGTCATTGTGCGGGCGATGGCGCCGGTCACGGGAATACCGCCAAAAATAGGAACGATGATATTCGCCGCGCCTTGGGCGATTAGTTCCGTATTCGAATTATGCTTGTCGCCTGTCACACCATCCGCTACCGTAGCGGATAATAAAGACTCGATAGCCCCAAGGATAGCGATCGTAAAGGCAGAGGGAAGCAATAAGTTGATAGTTTCCATATTAAACGTGATCGGAGCCGGGGCTGGCAAGGAAGCGTTAATAGTAAACCGGTCTCCAATCGTCTCGATACCTGTAATACCCAAATGATTACGCATAATGTAAACAACGATCGTCATGATGACGATAGCGATCAAGGAACCCGGAATTTTCTTCGTTAGCCTCGGGCTTAACGTAATGATCAGGATACTAATGATACCGATAACGAATGCCCAAGGGTTAACCGTATCGAACGCCCCGAAATATGCGATCCATTTAGAGATGAAATCGGCGGGGACTTTATCCATAGTCAATCCAAATAAGTCTTTCATTTGTGTCGTGAAGATAGTGATAGCGATACCACTCGTGAAACCTACGACAATTGGGTAGGGGATAAACTTAATCACGGTACCGAGCTTCAACACGCCCATCAATACCAGAATAATACCCGCTATGACGGTAGCGATGGCAAGCCCTTCGATGCCGAAGTTCTGTATAATGCCATAAACGATCACGATAAACGCTCCGGTAGGTCCGCCGATCTGTACGTTGCAGCCTCCTAAAAGGGAGACAATGAATCCACCGATAATAGCCGTGATCAACCCTTTCTCCGGACTTACCCCGGAGGCGATACCAAAAGCGATGGCGAGTGGTAGGGCAACTATGCCGACAATTATACCCGCCATGAGATCCGTCATGAATCTCTCTTTGGAATAATTTCTCAGCGCCGTAAAGAGTTTGGGCTGAAAATCAAATTTGTTCTTCATTTTTCTTCTTGCCTGTTTGATTTGAGGATGCAAAGTTAATAAAATAAAGAAGATGCAAAAAATCTAAAGACGCATTCCGATTTTGTGTAAACAATTTAGGAGGATTTGTTGTTTCATTGTATAAAGGAGGAGAAGTTTTTCCTTGATAAATAAGTGATATCTATTGAGAGATAGATATTATTTAATGTTTGCGTAATCGATATCTGGAAACAAATTCTTACTTTTGATCGGTCATGAGAAAAACGATATACAAAACAGACTCATTAATTTACTACATAAAATTAGCATTATGGAAAAAAGTATTAAAGGTACACGTACCGAGCAGAATTTATTGAAATCATTCGCCGGAGAATCTCAGGCAAGAAGTCGTTACACATTTTTCGCTAGCGTAGCCAAGAAAGAAGGTTACGAGCAAATCGCAGGTGTTTTCATGGAAACAGCCGAGCAAGAGAAGGAACACGCTAAACGTTTCTTTAAATTCTTGGAAGGTGGAATGGTTGAGATTACCGCTTCTTATCCTGCAGGCGTAATCGGAACAACCGCTGAGAACTTGGCCGCCGCGGCAGCTGGTGAGAATGAGGAGTGGGCTGAATTGTATCCTGAGTTCGCTAAGATCGCAGAGGAAGAAGGTTTCCCCGCTATCGCTGTAGCTTTCAAGATGATCGCTAAGGTAGAGGCAGAGCATGAGAATCGTTACCGTAAGTTATTGAATAATGTAGAAACAGGTACGGTATTTGAGAAAGCTGAGGCTATCTTGTGGCAATGTCGCAACTGTGGTTTCGTATTCGAGGGCAAGAAAGCTCCGGTTAACTGTCCGGCATGCGCTCATCCGCAAGCTTATTTCGAACCGATGAAACAGAACTATTGATAATTAAAAGTTGAGAATTGAAAATTGAGAATTAACATAGTTAGTAATTCTCAATTTTCAATTCTCAATTTTCAATTCTCAATTTTCAATTCTCAATTATTTAATCGGTGGGTAATCAATCGTATAATGTAATCCCCGGCTCTCTTTCCGTTCCATCGCTTGACGAGTGATCAAATAACCTACATTGATCATATTACGCAACTCACATAATTCACGGGATGCCTTACAACGTTTGAAAAGGCTCTCTGTCTCCTCATATAAAATATCCAGACGGTTCCACGCACGGATCAAACGTGTGTTACTACGAACGATACCTACATACGCTTCCATGATCTGGTTTACCTCTTTCATGCTTTGAGTGATCAATACACGCTCTTCATTGGTGATCGTTCCCTCATCGTTCCATTCCGGTACATCTTGGTTAAACTCATAGCGATCCATGACGCTTAATGAGTGTTTTGCCGCGGCGTCGGCATATACAACTGCCTCGATCAATGAGTTTGAAGCTAAGCGGTTACCACCGTGCAGGCCGGTACAAGAACATTCTCCGATCGCATATAGGCGACGGATGCTGGATTGCCCGTTTAAGTCTACCTTGATACCTCCACATAAATAATGGGCCGCAGGGGCTACCGGGATGTAATCTTTCGTGATATCGATCCCTAAGCTGAGGCATTTCTTATAGATATTGGGGAAATGTTTCTTCGTCTCTTCCGGATCTTTGTGCGTCACGTCCAAATAGACATGGTCTTCACCCCGTTGTTTCATCTCGCTATCGATCGCACGGGCTACGATATCACGGGGAGCCAAGGAAAGACGGGGATCATATTTATGCATGAACTCCTCGCCGCCAAGGTTTCTCAATACAGCTCCATATCCGCGCATCGCCTCGGTGATGAGGAAAGAGGGACGGTCGCCCGGATGATACAAGGCGGTCGGGTGGAACTGGATAAACTCCATATCTTTTACGGAGCCTTTCGCGCGATAAACCATGGCGATACCGTCTCCGGTAGCTACCAGCGGGTTTGTCGTATTCCGGTAAACGGCCTCGCAACCGCCTGTCGCCATAACGGTTATCTTTGACAAGAAAGTATGTACCTCGCCCGTATCCTCGTTCAATACATAGGCACCGAAACATTTGATACCGGGG
Source organism: Parabacteroides sp. Y3-G-102 (assembly GCF_023656845.1). Classification (NCBI taxonomy): domain Bacteria; kingdom Pseudomonadati; phylum Bacteroidota; class Bacteroidia; order Bacteroidales; family Tannerellaceae; genus Parabacteroides; species Parabacteroides sp. Y3-G-102. The sequence continues at coordinate 24,884 of NZ_JAMOKU010000050.1, forward strand.
GTATGGCGGGTGACGATAATGCCCATATGGTGCTGGGTGATAATCTCTACCGCATAATGGTTCGTGAATACGGTGATGTTGGGATGGTTGTTTACCGTTTCTATCAAGCTCGTCTGTATCTCGGCTCCCGTATTGTCGGCATGGTGCAGGATACGAAACTCGGAGTGTCCTCCTTCTTTATGCAGATCGAATTCTCCGCTTTCTTTCTTATCGAAATTAACTCCCCATCGGATAAGCGCCTCGATCTGGGCAGGGGCCTCGCGCACGACTTTCTCCACGGCCGCCCGGTCGCTGATCCAGTCGCCGGCGATCATCGTGTCTTCTATGTGCTTCTCGAAATTATCTACTTTCAAGTTGGTTACGGAAGCGATACCTCCTTGCGCGAAATATGTGTTGGCTTCTTCTTGTCCGGCTTTACAGATAAGTGCTACGCTCTTGCCTTCATTGGCTACTTTCAGAGCGAAACTCATACCGGCGATTCCCGAGCCTATCACTAAGTAATCGAATCTTTGTACCATGTTTTCTACTGTTTAGGCTCACAAAGTTAGGGATTAACTGATTAGGTTGTTCCTTTTGCGCTTGCTTTTCGTACAAAATAAATATTGACTACAGGTTTCCCGGATAGAGCCTTGCGGGTTGTGTTACTGCAACCCGGCTTGCAGTGGAGGCCCTTAGAATTGGACGGATAATCCCAGCGTGAAGGTACGGGCTACAGGATAGATGGAAGTGGTCTCGATACCGGGTTCTACGCCATTCACGTTGATATTAGCGGGATCGCCTCCGGTATATCCGGTAAGTGTAAATACATTATTTACCGAGAAATAGCAGCGTAACGATTGAATCCATTTATTGTCTGGGAGAGGAATTTTATATCCCAAGGTCAATTCTTCTAATTTCAGGAAATTACCGTTCTCAAGAAAATAATCGCAATAGATCTTGTCTCCCTTGATGGCGTTGTTACGGGTATAAGCATCTTCTAAAAGATTGGTAACCGGTACGTTTTGTAGCCCGTAGTACATTTGTTTCAGATTCAACAGGTCGTACCCCAGCCAAGAGGTGAAAAACAACCGTAAATCGAAATTCTTCCAAGTAAACGTATGGCTGAAGGAGAGCTGCACTTTCGGTACGCCGTTGCCGATAAAAGCCTTGTCTTCCTCGGTACGCTCGGTAGTCGGGATCTTTCTCCCGTCTTTGCTCCATACCAAAATATTGCCCTCGGCGTCGGTTCCGGCATAGCGCCAACCGAAAAAGGAACCGATCGGCTTTCCCTCCTCCAAGCGGATAGCCGGGCCGGGTAATCCGGGGGTGGGAAGATCATACAGATAGGTATAGCCTAGCTTGAACTGGTTGTTGGAAAGGCTTTTCAGCGTACTGCTTAATAGGCTACCGGTGAGGCTTGCCGAATATTGAAAGTTCTTGGTACGCACGGGTAGCCAGTTCATTTCCCATTCCAATCCCTTGGAGTCGATAGTACCTACGTTTGTCGTGATATTGTCATGGATCATGGGAGGCTTGATCGCGTTGTAGACAAACAGGAGATCTTTTGTCGTACGTTTAAATAGATTCAAGGAGAGCATGAGGCGGGAGTTGAATAAGATCGCCTCGGCGCCTATGTTGGTATGCAGGCTTTTTTCCCAGCGTAAATCCGGATTGGGGTTATTGCTAGGTCCGAATACTTGTATCCATTTGCCATCTACCATGACTTTACCCGCTCCGGCGTACGTCTCTAGCGATTGGTAAGGGGAGAAATTATGGCGGCCCGATACCCCGTAACCAACCCTGAATTTAAGATCGTCCAACCATTCCGTTTGGAAGGCGGGTAACTCGCTCAAGCGTATACCACCCGAAAGGGCAGGGAAGTTGCCCCATTTATGATTCGCCCCGAATTTACTGGAACCTTCCCTGCGAAACGAAGCGGAAAGCATCAATAAGTCCCGGTAGGAATAATTAAACCGGGCAAAGACACTAATCAACTTGCTGGAATTCTTGAATGAGCTTAAGGTTGCTTTTCCATCGGTTAGATAAGAACCGGTGCCTATGTTGTTCCATGTGAAGAAGTCGGTAGGAAAGTCGGCATTTCCGGCGTTCATTCCCGAATGATCCCAACGTTGGAATGAATAGCCTATCATCGCTTTGACCGTGTGCTGGTCCCACGCTTTATCGTAATGATTCGTCCAGTCTAGCGTCCGGTTTACATATTTGGAAGAGGTACGATCCGCTCGCCCTTTCCGGTTATTGTCTACGGATTCTTTGGCCCGTGAGGTCCAATAGACATTTTCCTCACTCTCTTCCCGGTTCTCGGCGAGCATAATGGTGGAGTAAAAAGGTTTGCTCCAGTTGATCCGTGCGGTTAGCGAGCCGGTCATAAACTGGTTCTCTTGTTGCCGGTTTTCCTCTTTTAGTGAGGCTACGGGATTATCCCGCTCGAAACCGGAAGGATAGAGATACTCCGTCTCCTCCTCATCGGTATAGATCGGGGCGGTAGGATTGGCTAGCATCGCCTGTTGGAAAGCTGTATGGTTACCTAGGCGCAAATGTTGTTTTTTGTAAGCGAGCGATACGGTTAGCTCCAGATAGCCGGAGAGGAGGTTTTGGCTGATATGGGTACGTAAGGCGTATTCCCGGCGGGAGGATACAATGTCTAGCCCTTGTCCGTCCCTGTAATTCATGGAGATACGGAACGCCCCGCTTTTCCATCCGTTTTGAATGGATAAATCATGATTTTGTTCCAAGGGGCAGGAGCGTATCAAAGCGGCTTGCCAATCCGTATGATACCCTAGATCAGCGTCTCTCCCGGCTGCTACAAAGGCTTCGGGCGAAAGGATACGAGGTCTATTATATTCGTGAGCGGCCGCTAGGTAGGTTTGGTAATTGGCCTGCAACTTATCCGAGCTTTTACCGCTTTTGGTCGTTATCAAGATCACTCCGTTAGCCCCGTTCGATCCGTAAATGGCGGCGGAAGATCCGTCTTTTAATACCGATATGGAGGCGATTTCGGCTAGCGATAAACTATTCAAGGATACCCCGGGTACCCCATCTACCACGACTAGCGGATTGTTTCCGGCCAAAATAGACCCGGCGCCCCGTATCTGTATATCCGGTATCGAGTTTATATCGGACAAGGAAGATCCCGAGATACTCATTCCGGCGATCAATCCTTTGATGCCTTGGATGGGATTGTTGACCTTCCCGGATAAGAACCGTTCCGAGGATACATAACCCACGGCTGATGTCAGTTCCTTGCGTGCCAAGGTTCCGTAGCCGATCGCTACCACCTCGTCCAAATTAAAGACAGCCGGTATCAATTGGATCTGTAAATGACGGTTATCGGGCCCCACCGTCCTTAGCTCCGGTTTATAGGCCAGATGGGAGATTTGTAGCCGGCACGAATCCTTATCCGTAAAGAAGCGGAAATACCCTTCCTCATTCGTTAGTCCTCCTTTACCGGAAAGAAGGTCGATTACCGAGACAAATTCCATGGGAGACCCTTTCTCATCCGTGATATAACCCGTAACCGGGACTGGATAGGGCTTGGGCTTCCCTGTATCGATCTTAGGCATCAACAAGATTTGTACGTCCATGATCTCATAGCGTATCCCGATCGGTCCGCATAGCCGGTCTAGTATTTTACGGATATCCGGCGAGGTTATTTTCTCATTGATTTTCTGTTTCATATCTAACTGAGTCTCGTTGTATAGGAAAAGATAAGGGGATTGTTGCTCTATTTTCCGCAATACATCCCTTAATTGAGTCCCATGTTCATTCAAGGTGATGGGAACCTCGATCTCTTGGGCCCGTGTATGCGGGACGCAAAGGAACAGAGCCGTTATTAAGAATGATATGTATATCTTGATTTGCATAGGGTGAATTAAACGGTTAATAGATATATCCTTCCGAGCGTTTCAATAAGGGATTGGCCGATATCGCCCGGGCAGGTATCGGATAGAACCGGCGATAACTATCGGAGGGTTGCTTATCCCACCAGATACCGGTCGTGAATAGGCCGAACCGGTTTAAATCGGTACGTCTTCGTTTCTCCGCTAGAAATTCACGTCCCCATTCATCCAATAATTCCTGTGCGGTAAGGACGGAGCCATCTTCCGGATAGCGTACTTGTTCCCAGTCTTCCGGCGCATAGTATCGTTTGCGTATCTGGTTCAAGATCGCCTCGGCCTTGGCTGGATTACCCAGACGAAAGGAAACTTCCGCCAGCGTATAATAAACCTCTGTTAGCCGTAACACTACCAGATTATTCGCCATCAGCCCCACGTCTCCGGATGGATAAAGCGGATATTTCACGATACGGATACCTGTATTCTCCTCACCGGTCTTGATATTGGATACGAGGGAGGTGAATCTTTTATCTTGTATGATCCACGGCGTATCGGAAGATAATTGTTTATCTGTGAGCGCTTTCTTTTCCGTATCGGATAGATGGTCGGAATAACGTGCTACTTGATCTATGAAAATGAGGGGGTAATTTCCCCATTCCTCGGCGCCATACTGAAGCTGGTCGATATTGTATATCTGTTGGGCTCCGAAGAGGAATAATCCCTCGTAAATGCCTTGTGAGAGTACCTTGAAGTTCTTCTTCCGGAGATCCGTATCAGGAAATTTGGAAAACGTGCGTCCTAACGTATAAGGGTAGGGCTTGCCGGATGGATCGTAAGAGGGACTGAGGTGACAACCATTATAGGCCGCCGGCAAATCCTTGCCACAGCCGAATCGTTCGGGCGCTTGGTAGTGCATAAAAAACAGATAGTAAAAATCATCATACCCTACTTGCCGGGACTGGGGATAAGACCAGATTAGTTCCGGACAATCTTGATTGCCTGCGTTCCATAAATCGGTCCATTCCGAGGTGAGAGAGTAAGTGCCGAACTCTCCGTTGATAATCCGTTCGCAAAGCGCTCCGGTCTGTTCCCACATCGGTATATTGATGTACCAAGACGCGTTAAAATAGAGCCTCATCAATAATACGGCCGCCGCTCCTTGGGTGATACGTCCCTCGTAATTCTTGGAGGGGGCTTTGGGTAAATCGGGGATGGCGTTTAATAAGCTCTTTTCTATAAAGTGGAAATTTTCTTGTGGGGTAGCTGAACCAACCTCTTCCTCTGTCGTGAGGGAGATCGCAGGGATGCGGAACGCATCCAGAAGTAAAAGTTGGAAATAAGCCCGTAAAGCGGTAAGCTCGGCGATATGCTGCCGCTTGTCGGACTCTGGGAGTCCGAAGTTATCATATGATAACTCTTGGATATCCGCCAACGTATTGTTACAATATCCGATACCACCGTAGCAAGCGTTCCACATTTGCTCGCTGTTTTTCTCGTACGTGTCCCATGTATGTTGGTGGATCATACGCCATACGCCCCCGTCTTCCCAATGCTCTCGTTTTTGGGTGATCACGAGCTGATCCGCCGATAACTCTTGCAGCCAGAAAGAGAAATTAGTCTCCGCCCATTTCGCGTGCTCATAAGGACGGAATACGGAGGCCATTAGAGATTCATAATCCGCATAATAATCCTCTTTCTCCAGCTGGTCGTATAGGTCTTCTTCCAGATTGAAGCAGGAGAAGAGCAACGGGAGAAAAAGAAAGGTTAACAGCAGTGGTGCGTATCTCTTCATTGAATAAGAATCAAGTTCGTACCCGTGAGTTTATTGGTTTGTTGTAATACGGTTTCTAATTTTTGTGTCTTTAGAAAAGCGCCGGAGAAACGTTGATCATCGTTTTCCGGACGTGTGTACATGAGTGAGACCTTATAGGTTTGTTCGATCAAGCGTACGATTTCATCTAGGGAAGCGTTATCATAAAAGATGATCCCTTTTCTCCACGAGGTAAGCCGTTCACTATCAACTTCCGTTACCGTATAATGTTCGTCATTCACGAAATAATCGGCTTTTTGGTTCGGATGCAACTGTACCAATTCTTTCTCATGCGCGTTATTCAGGCTCACCTTTCCTTCTACCAAGATCACGGAGATCTCATTTCCTTGATCGGAGGTCTGTACGCTGAAAGAGGTTCCCAGTACCTTGACCGATAAGCCGGAAGCATCAACTATAAAAGGCTGCTCGCTATTGGGAGTGACCTCAAAGAAGGCTTCTCCTTTGATTTTGACCTCTCGTATGGAAGAGGCGAAGACCTCCGGATAGCTTAGCTCGGAATTCTCTCTCAGATAAACGGAACTACCATCGGGTAAAAGGATCGAACGATCCTCTTGCGCAGCTATAATCGTTTGCCATTCGGCATTTCCTGTTCCCGCTTTTCCGCCTTGATTCAAGAAATAGACGGTAACTCCGGATACAAGCAATAGTAAGACCACCGCTGCTATCGAGAACCATATTCTTCGGGAAGAAGTTGAGACCAAAGAAATAACCGGTGCCTCTTCGGTCTGCGACTGAGATTCCGAGGGCGTGATGATCGAAGCGATCCGATTCCATTTCCGGTCCGTTTCCGGATCGGCTTCAGTCTCTTCCAAAGGATTCCATTCGGCAGTTCGCTTCCGGAAAGCGGCCTCCCATTCCTTGGAGGCATGGATGGCTTGAAGCAACTCCGCTTCTTCCTCCGGGGTCGCCTTGCCTTTCAGATACCGTGTAATTATATGTTCGAATCGTTTATTCTCCATTTTCCTGTTTTACTAAATCTGTATTACCATTTCCAAAGACTAAGGAGCGTTCCCAGTAATAAGGCATAACGCCTTAATCCATCCCGGAATCGTTTCAAGGCACGAGTGATGTGTTTCTCCACCACTTTCTCCGTAATAGCCATATGTTCCGCTATCTCCCGGTTTTTCAAGCCATTCAGACGGCTGAGAACGAACGCTTCCTTGCATTTGGGCGGTAGTTCCTCCATAATCTGATCGATCGAGTCGGACAGTTCCTTTTGGATCAGCAAGGAGGAAGGGTCGGGTACGAAATCCGCCGCGTATAATCGCTCGGCAGTCTCGGTATCCGGTATCCGTTGCTGTACCGTATCGGCTATCTGACGGTGTTTTAAATAGTTTAGACAACTATTCCTTACCATCATGAAAAGAAAAGAGGTCAGCGAGATGTTATCCAGCAACTCCCTTCTTTCCCATAATTTCAAGAATACATCCTGTACGATATCCTCCGCCTCGTTTGTATCGTTGGTGTATTTCTGGGCAAATGCCTCTAAACGGGGAGAGAACTTGCGAAAAGCGTATTCGAACGCCTTTGCGTTGCCCCCTCTGATCTTATCGAAAAGAAGACGATCATCCGTTAGATACAATTGCTCACACATACCACTTTAGATAAAAGATTGAGGCAAATGTAACAAAAGTATTCTATTTTATGATCAAATCAATTTATTATATAACAACTAGGCCCGCTTTTACCCGCCCTTTATTCCTGTAAGATTATTTTATGTCCGAGAAGGGGGGGATTCCCCCTCTTGGTTGTTTTATCAAGCAAACGAAATAAATAAAATTAATTTAGTAATCTTAAATTGTAAAGCATGAAAAAGCATTTCTTCTCTTTGCGGGAAAGAGGTCTGTTCCTACTTCTTTTGGGACTTTTTCTTTCCTTTAGCAGTTATGCTCAAGACATTACCGTAAAAGGTGTAGTGAAAGACTCTAAATTCGGCGATCCGATTATTGGAGCTAGTGTCCTTGTGAAAGGAACAACGAATGGTACGATTTCCGATATGGACGGAAATTTCACGTTGGCAGCTCCGAAAGACGGGACTCTGACCATCTCTTATATCGGTTATAAATCACAAGAGATCCCGGTAAATGGACAGCAGAACCTGAATATCATTCTGGACGAGGATGTAGAGGCGTTGGACGAGGTGGTAGTAGTAGGTTACGCTACCGGTAGCAAGCGTACGATCTCCGGTGCGGTAGAGCGTATCAAGAAAGAGGATATGAACCAAGGTGTGGTGAATACGCCGTTGGAATCCTTGAAAGGTAAGGTTGCCGGTGTGGTAATCTCCAAGACGGGTGGCGACCCTGCCTCTAAGCCTTCTATCCGTGTACGTGGTACGACCTCTTTGTCCGGTGGTAATGATCCCTTGGTGATTATCGATGGCGTATTCGGAGATTTGAGCATGTTGGACGCGATCGCTCCCGCCGACATCGAGACGTTCACGATCTTGAAGGACGCTTCCGAGACCGCTCAGTACGGCTCACGTGGTGCCGCCGGTGTAATCGTAGTGACTACGGTGAAAGGTAAGAACGGTATGAAGACGTTGAGTTATAACGGCAACTTCGGTATCAGTAATGTTTATAAGAACTAGAAGATGTTATCCGCCGATGAGTTCCGCTCTACGGCGAAGGCGTTAGGCATGACTCCGCTGGATATGGGAGGTAATACGAATTTCTTCGACGAGATCGAGCAATTGGGTTATACGCAGAACCATAATATCTCTTTCGGCGCGGGTAACGACGATTCGAATTATCGTGCTTCTGTAGGCGTGATCGATCAACAGGGTATTATCAAGAATAGCGGTATGAAGAATTATACGGCTAAACTGGACGCTTCCCAGAATATGTTCAACAATAAGTTGAAAATCGAGTTCGGTATGTTCGGTTCCTTGAAACAAGTGGATTATACGAACGATTATGAGAAAACTTTCTATTCGGCCGCCACTTACAACCCAACCTTCCCTACGCATAAGAATGAGGATGGCAAATGGGATGAGGATCCCTACGCAAACGAGATCCAGAACCCGCTGGGACGCCTTGAGATACAGGATCGTGAGAAGAACGCTTACGTGAACGTACACGGTAAATTGACTTGGACGATTCTGGACGGGTTGAAACTGAGCGCATTCGGCTCTTATACGTATAACGTGAAGGAGAACATGAAGTATATCCCGAAAGATTTGAAGGCGATTACGCAAACTTCCGACGCTCATGGTTACCGTGCGGATAATAAGCAGAATATCTTGATGGGTAATATCCAGTTATCCTATAATAAGGATTTGAATGAGAAACATCATATCGACGCTTTGGCCTTGGTAGAGGGACAAAAATATCATTATACGGGATTTAGCGCCGGTGCCCGTGGCTTTGAGACGGATTACTTCGGTTATAACAACCTGAAAGCGGGTGGTACGGTGAAATACGGAGACGTGACTTCTTTCCAAAACGAGAATCGTCTGGCCTCATTCATGGGTCGTTTCAATTATATGTATGACAACCGTTTTATCGCTACCGTGAACTTACGTGCGGACGGTTCCTCTAAATTGGGTATGAATAATAAATGGGGCTTCTTCCCTTCCGCTTCCGCCGCTTGGGTGTTGAATGAGGAGGCTTTCTTGAAAGACGTGGATTGGCTGAGCCAGTTGAAACTACGTGCGGGTTATGGCCTGACCGGTAACCAAGATGCTATCGAGGCTTATAACTCGTTGGCTTTGATGAGCCCGAACGGCGTGACTTCCGTCAATGGAAATTCTACCGCTACCTATGGCTTTACACGTAACTCGAACCCGGACTTGCGTTGGGAGGTGAAAAAGACATTCGATGTGGGTGTGGACGCTGGTATTCTCGATGGCCGCTTTACGTTGACCGCCGATTGGTATACTTCCAAGACTACGGATCTGTTGTATAAATATGCGGTTCCGGTTCCTCCGTTCGTATATCCGGAATTATTGGCGAACTTGGGAGAGATGACCAACTCCGGCGTGGAATTGGCTGTAAGCGGTGGTATCGTGAAGACAAAGGATTTCGATTTCAACATGGGCGTGAATTTCTCTTACCAGAAGAATAAATTGAACTCCTTGAGCGGTTCTTATATGGGACAAGAGTTGCAGGCGAAACAATATATGGATCTGTCCAGTATGAGTGGTGCCGGTTTCGTAGGAAACAACCGTGTGGTTTATCAGATGGTAGGCCAGCCTGTCGGAGTGTTCTACATTCCTCGTTGCTTGGGCTTGACTCCGGCTTTGGATGAGAATGGAAACGCTATCGAAGGCCGCTATATCTACAACTTGGATCAGACGATCGATGGAAAAGAGGGTTTGGATACCAATGATGGTGGCGACCGTTATATCGCCGGACAAGCCATGCCGAAATATTATCTGGGAATGAACTTCAGCTTCCGCTACAAACGCTTTGACTTGATGACGCAGATGAACGGCGCTTTCGGTCATAAGATCTTCAACGGTACATCGCTAGCTTATATGAACTTGAGCCAGTTCCCTACATACAACGCGTTGGCTAAGGCTCCGGAAAGCAAGATCTACGACCAGTCGATCTCTGATTATTGGTTGGAAAAGGGCAATTATTTGAATATCGATTATATTACGTTGGGTTACAACATCGATTGCAAGAAGATCGAGAAATACGTGAAGAATATCCGTGTGACATTCTCGGTGAACAACGTGGCTACGATCACGGGTTACTCCGGCTTGTCTCCGATGATTAACAGTACGACGGTCGATAAAGATAATAATGACCTAGGTATGGATAACAAACGTTTCTATCCGTTATCCCGTACGTATTCATTAGGTTTGAGTGTTAACTTCTAAATCCATTTAAAGAGTCATGAAAAAGAAATTTATATATAGCTTTATGATAGCCGCTGCCGCCGCGGCATTTTCTTCCTGTTCTAATTTTTTGGAAGAGCGTCCTACAGACGCGTTTGATGAGGAGACCGCGTTCCAAAGCCCTACGTTGGTCTATGTAAACACGGTTGCGAGCCTGTACAATAATATGTTCAAGATCATGGGTAACGACCGTCATGTATATGACTTGAATACCTTCTCCAGCGATGAGGCTATGCTTCCTTGCCGTATCGGCGACTGGGAAGATGGCGGTTTATGGCAGAATATTTTCTTACACCGTTGGGGCACGATGAATGATTTGACCAAGAACTCTTGGGATTTCTTGTATGAGCAGATCGGAAAATGCAACCAGAGTGTTGATAAGTTGCAAGCCTTTGCCGAGGAACAACCGGACGTGGAATATTTCAAGGTTTATCTGGAAGAGGTCCGTGCGGTCCGTGCGTTTTTCTATTATGAGTTGTTGGATTTGTTCGCTCGTGTTCCGTTGGTAACTTCCTCTACGACACCGATGTCTGAGGTAAAGCAATCTGAGCGTAGCGTTGTATTTAACTTTGTCCGTTCGGAGTTGGAGGAGGCGTTGCCTTATCTTTCAGATAACCGCAGTAACCAAAAAGGTGAGTATTACGGACGTATTACCAAGCCGGTGGCTTATATGATCTTGGCTAAGTTGGCGTTGAACGCGGAGGTTTATGCGGACGACAATTGGACGGACGGCAATCGTCCGGATGGAAAGAACATCAAGTTTACCGTTGACGGTAAAGAGATGAACGCTTGGGAAGCAACGATCGCCTATGTGGATAAGTTGGAGGCTTTGGGCTATAAGTTGCAGGGAAACTTCTCGGAGAATTTCGCCGTAGCGAACGAGACCTCGGTTGAGAATATTTTCACGGTTCCTATGGACCCGGTCGCTTATCCGGACGCTAAGGACTATAACGTGGTACGTACCCGCCATTATGATCATGCTACGGCTTACGGCCAATCCGGATGGAATGGCTCTTGCGCTACGGTGAAGGCGATGAACGTGTTTAAGTTCGGTACGGCGGATGAGGATCCTCGTTGTAAGCTTACTTATTTTACGGGCGAGGTGACCGGCCCGGATGGAAAGACGATCTATACGGAATGGGACGGACAGAAAGTGCCTTTGAAATATGAGCCGAACGCCCCGAAGGTATATATGGATGCCTCCGATGGTTTGTTGGTGAAGACCGCCGGAGCTCGTATGGCTAAATATGAGTTCGACCAGAATGCTCAGGATGGTGGAAACTTGCATGGAAATGACTGCGTGATCTTCCGTTTCGCCGATGCGTTGCTGATGAAGGCGGAAGCCAAGATTCGTCTGGGACAGAATGGAGACGATGAGGTGAACCAAGTTCGCAACCGTGTAGGCGCCAAACCGCTACAAAACGTAACGCTGGATACGCTATTAGACGAGCGTATGCTTGAATTAGCGTGGGAAGGCGTACGCCGGCAGGATTTGATCCGTTTCGGTAAGTTTACCGAGGCTACGGTAGACCGTTATGTAGGCGTGAAACATTCCGCCAGCTCACTGGATTATCAAGAGGATAAGACGGGATATACAACGGTATTCTCCATCTATGCCGATATCCTTAGCCTGAATCCTAACTTGACACAGAATCCGGGATATTAATACGATTCATTTTAATCTTTAAGGCTTTATCAGGGGGCTGTCCGTTATTGGGCAGCCCTTTCTTCTTTTTGCTTGATTTTCCCTAGTATCTTCGGGAATTTCCATATAAATAACAACGTACAGCAAATAGCGGCCGTGGCATCCGATACGGCTTCTGCCGCGTATACGCCGGTTACCCCCATAAAATGAGGTAATAGTAATGCCAAAGGAATCAAGAGGATTACTTTACGAAGCAAGGCGATAAAGATAGATATCTTAGCTTGTCCCAACGCTACGAACATATTCTGGCAAGCTCGTTGTAAGCCAAAAATCGTCATACCCGCCAAGAAGATGGGCATGACCCAACGGACGGTATCGATCAACTCCTTGTCGCTTGTAAAAGCGGAGGCTACGGTTGAGGGGAATAAGATCATGAATAGCATGAGTATCAAGTTGAAAGAGAACATAACGATTAGCACGATACGAAAACAATCTTTCACCCGCTGTTTGTCTCCATGTCCGTAATTATAGCTTATGATCGGTACGAATCCTTGGGCGAAACCGGTCAGCGGTACGCTGGCGAATTGCATGGCACTCTGTAAGATAGCCAATGCGCTCACATAGATATCGCCAAAATTTTTCAAACTACTATTCAAGACGAAACCTACCAGACTCTCCGTGCTGGCCATGATGAACGGAGAAATTCCCAAAGCGAACATCGAGAGTACGATTCTTCGGTCCAGTCTCATATACCGCCTTTCCAAAGGCAAGGAGGCACGTCTTGAGAAAAGGAAGCTCAATACCCATATGGCACTGCAAGCTTGTGATAGGATCGTGGCGAGCGCGGCGCCTTTTACCCCCATATCCAACCAGAAAATGAAGATAGGGTCTAATACGATATTCAATAAAGCCCCGATCAAAACCGAGCACATAGCGATAGACGGACGCCCTTGTGCGTTGATAAAGGCATTCAAGCCCGTGGATATCTCGACAAACAGAGTGCCCAGTAAATAAATAGAGAGATAATCCACCGCATATCCTAACGTATATTTTGATGCTCCTGTAAAAAGCAGGATCGGTTCCATGAAGGTATAGGTGATGAGGGAAGTGAATATAGTAAATAGGATAAGCAATATAAATCCATTTCCCACTATTTTTCCGGCCCGTTCCCGGTCGCCCTGCCCGAGAGCGATAGCCGCTAACGGCGAACCGCCCGCTCCCACGATAGCGGAGAAAGAAGAGATCAAGATCACGATGGAGGTGGTCACCCCTATACCAGCCAAAGCGTTTGTCCCGATCTCGGGAATATGCCCGATATAGATACGATCTACGATATTGTAAAGTAGGTTGACAAATTGGGCCGCTACCGCCGGAAGCGCCATTTTGAAAACCAGCGGTAGCATACGTTCCGTACCTAGCCTAGCCTCGTATTTGTTCTTCATATTCAATCGGGATTTCAATTAAAATGGCTGCAAAGTTACAAGAACTTGTTGGATTATATAATCGAGTTCCATAAATTACCAGTTAATAAAAAACACTTAATATCTACCACATCTACAATTCCTTCTTATATGCCTTATAAATAAACATCTTATATAGTGGTTGTAGATAGAAAATATCTACAATTATCATTCTTTATCTACCATGTTTTGATAGAAAACGCAAGAAACCAAATTATCGTTTAGGTTCGTGTGTCGTAGTGTGTCTTATGCTGATATAGGTAGACACATTCAATAACAATAAAATGTGTAATTATTATGCGCAAAAAACATGAGCATTACAGCGAAGAAGAGAAATTGCATCTTCTTCATTCTTATTATCAA
>NZ_JAMOKU010000051.1:0-37960 GCF_023656845.1 Parabacteroides sp. Y3-G-102
TGTCTATGTTATCAGTATGAAGTTAAAAGAAGTGACTACTATATCAGTATTACTTTATAACTACTGTCTACTGATTACGTTTATAAACAAAAAAAGTGTCTAGATAAATCAGGAAAAGACATTTCCCTTAGGGGAACAAAGAGTTTCTCCTAGAGAAAACTAAAGTTTCTTCTAGGGAAAACTAAAGTTTCGTAAGCACAAAACAAAAGTTTTCCGCTATGAAAACTTTTGTTTTATGCCTAAAAAACTATAAATACCTATTATTCAATACATTAAATCCATACACAAGGTATACAAATAACCAAGCAGGCAACCAGTTGGTATACCGTCGCAGAACGAGTAATGTTGTTAGCGAATAGTGAACGGCTGCATTTAGTGGTTGAAAAGCAGTAAATAGTGGTAGATGCAAGCTGATAGTGGTAGATGTTTATTATCTACCACCATTCAACAAATTTCTTATAATTAGATACTTATATAGATAATGGCAGATATGGTAGATGATTTAGTTTTTTTATTTCATACTTAAGGTACCACTCCTGAAAAATATCAGTACAATGCATTAAGAACCCAAAAGAACGGCTAATAAAAATCAAGGTAAGCTGTCGCTACTATGAGAAGGGAAGCTCTAAACATAATTATGTACGTGTACCATAAAATAATACGCAAGAAAAAACCACAGTTCCGTAGGAACTAAATCCTTACTATCTCTCTCTTTCGATATGGCAAAGATGGGAAGTAATAAGAATCAAATGGTTACAAAAATGACATTTCTTGTTACATAAATGACATGACAGATCGGCAATCAATCCTAAACCACTCTCCTCTAATATCCTATACATAAAATTACCCATTGAGTTCCTACGGTACTTAATAACTTTATAACATATAGCCTATGGAGTATATCTAATAATGTATTAGTTAATCTGAATCTATCAGACTTATCGTATGTAGTTAACATTATCTATTCAATTATGAACAAATGAAAAGTATGAAAAGTAAAATGAGAACTTGGAATGTGGCGATGGGATCATTGTCTTTGCTCTTCCTCTGCGTATCGCCGGCATTGGCAATCGCTACAAACCCATCACAAGAGAACCCGTCTACGGAGCGGAAGGATAATTCCGTAACCCAACAGAGAACAAGAAAAGTGACAGGTGTCGTGCTCGACGCCAACGGAGAGTCTATCATCGGGGCGAACGTAGTGGTGAAAGGTACCAATAATGGGACAATCACGGATCTAGATGGTAAATTCTCGATCGAATTATCGGATGGTGAAACCCTGCAAGTATCTTTTATCGGCTATAACAGCAAGGACGTTATGGTCGGCGCAGGAGAGAATCATATCAAGGTACAGCTGCGGGAAGACACGCAGAAGCTCGATGAAGTGGTAGTAGTCGGGTACGGAACACAGATCAAGCGGGCGGTAACCGGCTCCGTGCAATCCATCAAGTCGGAAGAGATGGCGGATATGCCCGTAGCACAGATCTCGCAAAAGATGCAAGGCAAGTTCGCCGGTGTCCAAATCAATCAAGTATCCGGTAAACCCGGACAAGGAATGACCATGCGAATTAGGGGACAAGCGTCACTGTCCGGAGGAACCACGCCTCTTTATGTAGTGGACGGAATGCCTATCGTGGGCGATATCAGCACGATCAATCCAGACGAGATAGAAAGTATCAGTGTGCTAAAAGACGCTTCTGCCACATCACTTTACGGTTCCCGGGCTGCCAATGGAGTCGTATTGATACAGACAAAGACTGCCCAATCAGGGAAAAAACTAAGCGTCGACGTATATGGAGGCATACAATACGTACCCGAGAAAGGGAGGCCGGATATGATGGATGCCTCCGAATACGCACGGTTCAGGAAAGAGATCGCCGAAGAGAACGGATTGGCGGTCGATCCCGCTTACCAGCATCCCGAAGCGCTGGGTAAAGGCACGGATTGGTATGACGTATTATTCCGTCCCGCCGCTATCCAGAATTACAGTTTGTCGTACAGCAATGGAGACGGGAAGTTTAAATCATCCACCGTAGCCAGCTATTTCAACCAAGACGGAGTGTTGACAAACTCTAATTACCAACGGTTCTCCGCACGAGCCAATACGGAATACGTATTCTCGAAGATCGTCAAGGTAGGCGTGAACCTAGCGCCTAGCTTCTCCATCAATAATAGCCCGCAATCGGACGGTAACTGGACGGAAGATAAAGGTTCCATCCTGCAAGGAGCTATGTTGACAACACCTCTCGCCCCCTATAAGAATGAGGATGGCAGTATTCCGCTTGTGGCCAGTGGACCGGGATTGTTCGATAACCCAAACTGGTATAATGTGGTTCGCCTCAACAAGAACAAGACCCAGAACACCCATCTGATCGCGAACGCCTTCTTGGAGGTAGAGCCGGTCAAAGATTTAAAAGTAAAGACCAGCATCAACGCGGACTTGACACAGAATAAATGGAACTCGTTCAAGCCCTCCACCTCCGGAGAGATCTATAAGGCTCCCTATCAGATCCCCGAAGCGAAGGAATCCAATAATCTATTCTACACTTGGCTGTGGGAGAATACCGCCACCTACAGCAAGCAGATAAAAGATCATTCCTTTGATCTCCTGTTCGGCATATCCGCACAAAAATATCATAGCGAATATACGATGGTGACCGGAACGAACTTTCCCGACGATAAAATATCGACATTCAATGCCGCCCCTACCATCACGGCGGATGGAAACATAAACGAATGGTCCCTTTTATCCTATATCGGCCGTATAAACTATAATTACAAAGGAAAGTACCTTTTAAGCGCGGCAATGCGTAGGGATGGTTCCTCCCGTTTCGGTAAGAACAATCGTTGGGGTAATTTTCCATCCGTATCGGCGGGCTGGATACTCTCGGACGAGGAGTTCATGAAGCCATTGGAGAAAACGATCTCTTTCCTCAAGGCCCGTATCAGCTACGGTATCGTGGGAAACGACCAAATCGGTAACTATACGCATTTGGCAACGATCACTACCACGAACAGCAACTTCAATAACGCCTTAGCCAGCGGCAGAAGCATCTCGGGAATGGGAAACCCGAATCTGGGCTGGGAAAGGAATAAGCAAGTCGATGTCGGTCTGGATGTCGGTTTCTTCAATAATCGCTTATCCATCATGTACGATTACTATAGCAAGCGAACGGACGCCCTGCTGTTCTCGCTAGAGGTACCGATCTCTTCCGGCTTCTACAATATCCAGTCGAACGCAGGCAAACTGAAGTTCTGGGGACATGAATTAAGCGTATCCTCCAAGAACCTGACAGGCAAATTACAATGGACTACCGACCTGAACGTATCTTACAATGACAATAAATGCTTGCAACTGGGTGTAGATGACGCCCCGATCATCGGTAACAACATCACGCAAGTAGGGGAACGGATCGGACAGTTTTACGGCTTAGTATGGGAAGGGGTCTACAAGAACAAGGAAGAATTCGACAAATACCCGAAGCACGCACAAGCCGATGTCGGAACCATTCGCTTCAAGGATGTGAACGGGGATGGCAAAGTTACCCAAGGGGATGACCGCGATATCATCGGCAATCCGGTCCCTTTATGGATAGTAGGCATGACAAACTCGTTCACCTACAAGAATTTCGATTTGTCAATTGTCGTATCCGGCGGTTTTGGTTTTGAGTTAGCCAATATGGTAGATCAGTTCGCTGGAAATCTGGATGGTGTGTTCAACGTGTATAAAGCGGTAGACAATCGCTGGAAATCACCGGAGAATCCGGGTAACGGCCGTTATGGAACGACCAAGATGGGTACCACGGCACCAGAACGTGACTGGTTCAGTTCCCGTTTCCTTTATAACGGAAACTACTTGACGATCAAGAATATCACCTTAGGCTACCAAGTTCCGTTAAGAAACCGGGATATCATTAAAGGTTTGCGAGCTTACGTCAGTTTCCAGAACGTATATACGTTCACTAGCTACATCGGCGCTAATCCGGAGGTGAATATCAGCAATACGGGAACGACGGCGAATAGCTTGCAACAAGGATTCGATTATACCACCTATCCCGTTCCACGGACCATTACGCTGGGTTTAAATGTTAACTTCTAACTATCTAATTATACAAAATATATGAAAACGATATTCAATATAGCCATAAGCATCGCTTTAGGATGTAGTTGTGCCTCCTGTAGTGATTTCTTGAATCTTACGCCGTATAGCGAGATCACAGCCGAGAACTTCTACCAGAACGAGGAGGATTTCAGGCAAGCCGTAAATGGAGCTTACGAACCTTTACGGAACATGTACAACACGGAAGA
This sequence comes from Parabacteroides sp. Y3-G-102, assembly GCF_023656845.1. Lineage (NCBI taxonomy): Bacteria > Pseudomonadati > Bacteroidota > Bacteroidia > Bacteroidales > Tannerellaceae > Parabacteroides > Parabacteroides sp. Y3-G-102. Next base: position 4,309 of record NZ_JAMOKU010000051.1, read on the forward strand.
GTGGAATCTGGGAGAGGCCAAATCGGATAATACGACGTATATCATCCATATCGCCAAATCATCCTTAGACGGAGAAGATCCGGATCAGTTCCTTGAGACATCCACCAATGGTAATGTCGGTACGAAGTATAATAACTGCTACGTAATCATCGGACGATGTAACCGGATTATCTCAGAAATAGACCAAGCGGATTTTGACGCAGAAGCAAAAAGCAACCTCAAAGGACAAGCTTTGTTCCTTCGGGCATTCTGCTATTTCAACCTAGTACAATACTTTGGCGGCGTACCTCTGCATACGACACCCTCTACCGTGTATGAGGAGGCATTTAAACCCCGTGCGAGCGTAGACGAAGTATATGAGCAAATCATGAAAGACGCACAAGAAGCCAGTGATCTCCTACCTGTAAAATCAAGGCAAGAGGTAGGAAGAGTTTCCAAAGGCTCCGCACAGACCTTATTGGGAAACGTATACATGGTACTAAAACGATGGGCGGAAGCAGAACAAACGCTGAAAGAGGTGGTATCCTCAGGCGAGTATGAGTTATTAGCGGATTACGGCTCCATCTATTCCATCTCGAACAAGAACCATAAGGAATCTATCTTCGAGATCCAATACATGCAAGACGCCTCATTAGGACAACAAAGTGATTTCATATACAGATTCTTGCCCTATATGACGAATCCGTCTGCCATCACGGGAACAACCCCTAATCCTTGTCCTTCCAACGTAGACCATGGTGGGTTTAACACACCTACGATCGATCTAATCAACGCATACGAAAAGGGAGACAAACGGTTGGACGCATCCATCGGTATGGTGGAAGGTAAGCTCACCGATAGCTACGCCCTCGACGCTACCGGCGTGAAAAGTATAGTTGACTATGAGCCAGCTCCGGGAATAACCGCCTATCCTTTTATCAAAAAATATTTTCATGAGCATATAAAGCCCTATTACACGGATGACAACTGGCCGGTCTACAGGTACGCGGAGGTATTGCTCTTTCTGGCGGAAGCTATCAACGAGCAGAATAGGCCGGACGAGGCTATCCATTATCTGAATGACACCTTCGGGCAAGCAAGTATCCGGGGAAGGGCGGGATTAGCTCCTGTCAAATCCCAGAATGTAGATGCGTTGAGAGAGGCTATCTACCAAGAGAGACGGATCGAGCTGGCATTCGAGAACAAACGCTGGACAGACCTTCTGAGAACGGGACGAGCCGTGGAAGTCATGACACGACATGGACAAAAGATAAAGGCAAATCCCGAATCTTATTATTGGCCCGACGGTGTTCAACCCGTGGCGAACGCTTATCTGTTCAACCCAGATAAATGCTTGTTGCCCATACCTCTGCGAGAAATCGACTTGAACAGCGAGCTTAAACAAAATCCCGGATATTAACGAAGTTATTCTTATATTCGCATCATGAAAAGAGCACATATGAAAATCCTGCTAAGTTTACTATGCTGTGTCGGTGTATTCACCCTATCAGCACAAAGTCGTTATTTCAAAGAAAGCGCTTCATGGCTTCAAAAGAGTGAGGCCTGCAAGCCAGTGTTAACCTATACGGAACATAAGCCGGTCAAACGGGTCACTTCCATCAAAGACGCGTCAGCCTACCAAGGTTGGCGCATGCGGGACGAAGGAAGCACGGACCTGTTATTCAATGAGTCCCTGAAGAAACATCCATCGGTTATAGTTGACTTCGGTGAGCATCTGACGGGTTATTTGGATTTCTCGCTCAAGCTCCTTAGCCAACAGGTTTCGGACGCTCCGGTACGTATCAAATTCACGTTCGCCGAAGTTCCCTCGGAATTGAACACGCCTTTCGACCCTTATCCGGGCGGTCTGTCAAGGGCTTGGCTACAAGATGAGGTGATGACGCTAATGACCGTACCCATAGAGGCCTCCATTCCCAGAAGGGTGTCTTTCCGGTATCTCAAGATAGAGTTGCTAGGCGCTTCCAGTTTCGATTTCGCCTTCGACAAGCTAACGTTCCGTGCGCAGACATCGGCTAAGACGGCTCCATTGCCACTGGCTTCCACGACCGATCCCTTGATCCGTAAAATCAATGAGGTAGGATTGCTTACATTAAAAGAATGTATGCAGACCGTCTATGAGGATGGCCCGAAACGGGATCGCCGGTTATGGATCGGAGACTTGTATCTGGAGGCGCTAGCGAACGCATGGTCGTATAAAAACCACGACTTGACGAAACGTTGCCTCTATTTATTAGCGGCTCTAGCCAATGATGAAGGACTGCTGCACGCCACCGTATTGGAGACACCGACCCCTCATCCGCAAAACGGTACGCATTGCTTGGACTATTCCCTGCTGTATAACGTAGCGTTGCTGGAATACCTGAAAGAGACCGGAGACAAGGAGGTCGCCTTGGACTTATGGCCGGTAGTGGTCCGCCAAATAGAGATGGCCTTGCGTCAATACTCGGACGATTGGATCTACGATATGCAAAAGAAACCGATTTATTGGTTGGTATTCGACTGGAAAGATAATTATGATCGCCAAGCATCTATGCAGGGACTTACGGCATTCTCATTAGAGAAAAGCTATGAGCTAGCTAAAATGCTGGGAAAAGAGAAGGAGGCTAGAGATTGGCCTCGTATCGCCGGCCAGATAAAGAAAGCCGCCCGGAAAACATTCTATGACCAAAAGAACGGGGTGATCGTAAGCGGCCCTAACCGTCAGGTGTCTTACCTATCACAAGTGTGGATGATCCTATCGGAGACGCTTACCGCCAAGGAAGGAGCAAAAGCAATGGCCACCGTCCTATCGATGCCCGACGCATGCTATCCGGGATGTCCGTACGCTTATCATTATGTAATGGAAGCCTTGTTGAAATGTGGAATGCGGCAAGAGGCCCGTTCGCTCTTAACCAGTTATTGGGGCGGCATGGTGAATAAAGGAGCCGATACATTCTGGGAGGTATATGATCCGAACAATGACGAATTATCACCTTACGGATTTTTCCCGATCAATAGTTATTGCCACGCATGGAGTTGCACGCCGGTTTATTTCATCAACAAATACCCGGAGATATTCCAAAGATAGAAGATAATAAGAGAAACGCCAATATCGCTCGAAATGGAACGTATTGGCGTTTTCTTTTTCTTATTCCTCCACAGGTTCCCCGAACAGGGTTGCCGAGGAAGCCTTATGAATCTTGACTTTTATGAATTGACCTACATGATAGTTCTTCTTGTCAAAGATAACCACCTTGTTTTGGCTGGTTCGTCCGAACAACTGCTCACGGGAACGTTTCGAGAATCCTTCTATCAGAACCTCGAAAGTCTTGCCTATATCCCGCAAGTTACTTTCCTCGGACAACTTATTTTGCAAATCGATCATACCTTGCAAACGGCGTACCTTCTCTTCTTCCGGTACATTATCCTCCAAATGGCTAGCGGCATATGTACCCGGACGCTCAGAATATTTAAATAAGAAAGCACTATCATATCCCACTTCACGCATCAAGGATAAAGTCTCTTGATAATCCTCCTCGGTCTCGGAATGGAAACCGCAAAATAAATCAGTCGAGATAGCGCAATCCGGTACGATACGACGGATCGCCGCTATACGGTCCAGATACCATTCACGAGTATATTTACGATTCATGACCTTCAAGATGCGACTGCTGCCGGATTGGGCAGGCAGATGGATAAACTTACAGATATTGTCGTTCGCGGCAATCACACGTAAGGTATCATCGCTCATGTCCTTCGGATGGGAGGTCGTAAAACGAATTCGCATATCGGGAACCTCTTTCGCCACACGATCCAACAAGATCGGGAAGGTTATGGTCTCACCTTCTTTCTCGAAAGAATAGGAGTTTACATTTTGTCCCAACAACGTAACTTCCTTAAAGCCTTTCTCGTGCATATCCCGTATCTCATTCAAGATACTCTCGATATCCCGGCTACGCTCGCGTCCTCTTGTATAAGGTACGATGCAATACGTACAAAAATTATTACAACCGCGCATAATAGACACGAAACCGGAGATATGTACACCCGGTAACTTCAAAGGAATAACATCCTTATAGGTCTCTTGGGTAGAAAGCTCCACGTTGATCGCTTTCTCTCCGTGCTCTACCGCTCCCACCAAGTTCGGCAAGTCCAGATAAGAATCCGGTCCTACCACCAAGTCGGCATGATGCACATGAATCAGGTCTTCCTTCACTCGTTCGGCCATACATCCCAATACACCGACAATTAATGACTTCTTTTTCCGCTTTAAAGACTGGAAATACTGTAGCCGCCCATAGATTTTCTGTTCGGCGTTGTCGCGTACGGAGCAAGTATTCACGAAGATGGCATCCGCCTCCTCGATATTCTCCGTCATACTATAGCCATCCATCTTCATGATAGAAGCTACAACTTCGCTGTCCGCCACATTCATCTGACAGCCGTAGGTCTCGATAAACAACTTTCGTTCATCGCTTTGGGTAGCGGATTTTAAGTCCACACCGTTTTCTTGATTTACCATACTATATGTTAATAGAATTTAAATAAGCAAGATTCTTAAAAATAATTACGCAAACGCTTGCATAGTTCGAATCCCACCGTTATATTTGCATTCGAAAAACGTAAATTTTTTCATAGTTAAGGTTTTGGTTAAATCGAATAAGGGTGGCTGTGAAGTTACCCTTATTTACTTTTATACCTATCTGATGTTTTATATACTCCCATCTTTTCACTTCTCAATTATTCTTCTTACATTTGGAGGTGCAAAAATAATCAAAGTTTATGGATAACGTAGGAGATTGGTTATATATTGTTTTCCTGATTATCGCCGCCGTCAGTGGCTTATTCAGTTCGAAAGACAAAAAGAAGAAGAGTCGCCCCGATATATTGGGGCAACCCGACAGGGAAATCGTGCCTAATGACCAGCCTACAGAAGGAAAAGGCTTCTGGGAGATACTGGAGGATATGCAAAAGGAAACGCAAAAACCTAAGCCCGCTCCCCGACAAAAGCAGGTAACGCCAAAGGTTGAGAAACCGCAAGTCGTAACCTCATCGCCTGCCTCATCTCCATTCCTTTCCGCCGAGAAGAATATCCCGAATCATATCGCGACCCGGCCATCCGTAAGGATGAGTGCTATCGAGGAAGAACCGGGGCTTATGCCGGAAGATACCTTCAGAGACATCGAGGAATTGAAGAAAGCGATCATTTGTGCGGAGATTCTAAACCGGAAGTATTAATTTACGCCACACTTATATTCGATTCAGCGTAATTTTATGTAAGTTTGCGCCCGAAATATTGAACAGTAAGTATTTACCTAAAAACATAAAAACTAATTATCATGGCATTAAAATTCATTACAGCTGAAGAAGCCGCATCTTATGTGCATCATAATGACAATGTTGGTTTCAGTGGTTTTACACCCGCAGGATGCCCGAAAGTCGTTCCCGGAGCTATCGCCCGGAAGGCAGCGGAAGAACACGCTAAAGGTAACCCTTTCCAAATCGGTATGTTTACCGGTGCTTCTACCGGTGATAAGCTAGACGGAGAGTTGGCTCGCGCTAACGCCATCAAATTCCGTACACCGTACCAATCGAACAAAGACTTACGTGCCGCATTAAACGCTCATCAGGCACAATATTTCGATTTGCACCTGTCTGAATTGGCACAAAGCTTGCGTTACGGATTCTTGGGTAAGATCGATGTAGCGATCGTAGAGGCTGCCGATGTTACTGAGGATGGTGAGATCGTTCCGACTTCAGGTGTTGGTATCTTACCTACTATCTGTCGTATGGCAGACCGTATCATCGTTGAGTTGAACTGCCGTCACCCGAAAGAAATCCGCGGTATGCATGATATTTACGAGCCGGCTGATCCTCCTTTACGCCGTGAGATCCCTATCTACACTCCTTCTGACAGGATCGGTAACGATTGTGTAAAAGTAGACCCGGCTAAGATCGTTGGTGTGGTAAGGACCGATGAGCCGAATGAAGGTGGAAAATTCTCTCCGCTGGATGATGTTACGATGGCGATCGGTAAAAACGTTGCGGACTTCTTGGTTAGCGAGATCAAGGCCGGCCGTCTTCCGAAAGAATTCGTTCCATTGCAGAGTGGCGTAGGTAACGTGGCTAACGCAGTCTTGGGCTGCATGGGAGCTAATGAGTCTATCCCCGCATTCAATGTATATACTGAGGTTATTCAAGATGCGGTTATCGAATTGATGAAACAAGGTCGCGTTAAATTCGCCAGCGGTTGCTCTTTGTCCGTAAGTAACGAGGTGATCCGTGAGATCTACGCTAATCTTGATTTCTTCAAGGATAAGATCTTGCTTCGTCCGCAAGAGATCTCAAACAATCCGGAGGTTGCCCGCCGTTTAGGTTTGGTTGCGATCAATACGGCTTTGGAGGCTGATATCTTCGGTAATATCAACTCTACACACGTATCCGGTACTCGTATGATGAATGGTATCGGTGGTTCCGGCGACTTTACCCGTTCGGCTATGTTGTCGATCTTCACGACTCCGTCTACGGCGAAGGATGGAAAGATCAGTGCGTTCGTACCGATGGTATCTCACTTGGATCATAGCGAGCACTCCGTGAAGATCATCATCACGGAATATGGTGTAGCGGACTTACGCGGTAAATCTCCGATCCAACGCGCTCGTTGTATCATCGACAATTGTGTTCACCCGGATTACAAACCGTTATTGGAAGAGTACCTCGCTATGGGTATCAAGGGACATACGCCTCAAAACCTGAAATGCTGTTTCGCTTTCCATGAGGAACTAGCGGCCAGCGGAGATATGCACAATGTGGATTGGAGCAAGTATAATAAGTAATACAAACATATTACATACTTATCTCAAGGCCATTCCGAATAATTTCGGGATGGCCTTTTGTTTATCTAAAAACTATTCATATCTTTGTTATATGGGAAACTGGGAGAAACAACAGGATGAAAAAAAAGAAAGCAGGGAAAGAGATCAATCCCGTAGAGAAAACCTGGGAAAGTTCTTCTATGATTTGGCTAAATTAACTTTTGCGGGTCTGGTTATTGGAGGTATTGCTACTTTTGATACAGAGCTAAAAGAGTCAATATTTATATATAGAGCTATCGTTGGTGGAATAGCAACAGTGATATTCGCCTGGATTGGAAATAAAATTTTTAAATAAGGTTTATTATGGATATGCTAAGTTTAGTTTTCACGATCAGTGCTATTGTTGGAGGTGGATTCCTCGTATGGCTATATACCAAGCCTGGTAAAAAATGGCTAGAAAATCTATAATCTCCAATATATTTTGAGGCTCCGCATAACGGAGCCTTTTTTATTTCAATTGTATATATTACAAACTCGTAATATGTTTGTAATAATTCTTTCAAACAGGCTTAACAGCTTCTTAATATGGATATCCTTTCTTTGCATCAGAATAAATAGGCAAAGATTGTGAGAAAGTTTATTGAAAAATTAGTGGAAGGAGGATTTTTGATCAGTGGAAGCGTCAGTAGCTTTACGATCTTGTTGATCATTGTCTTCTTATTTAAAGAGGCCGCAGGTCTTTTTAACAGCCCGGAGGTAGAGGAAGGATATATATTGGCCGTGAATCAGGAAAATCCGGTCGAACATTTGTCGCCCGAGCAAATCATGGATGTCTTCGATGCCAATATCACCAATTGGGAAGATTTAAACGGAGAAAATCAAGATATACTAGTCTTCCGGTTCTCGGATCTAACCAACTATTATACGGAAGAAGAGCTAGGTGAAGAATTTCAATATGTTCCCGAGAAAATCAATGAACTTATCCATAAAGAGCCCGGGATTATCGCATTCTTTCCGGAACAATACAAGTCGGAAAACTTTACGGGAAAAATCATATCGGGAGCCACGATCAAGCCTTCGGAATTCTTTGGAGGGACGAAATGGTATCCGACCTCAACTCCCGCTCCGATCTTTGGGCTGATCCCTCTATTACTAGGAACGCTGTTGGTAAGTATAGGTGCGATCGCCTTATCCCTCCCCTTCGGAGTAGCGGTAGCGATCTATATGGCAGAGATCGCCAATACAAAAACACGCAATTTATTAAAACCGCTTATCGAGTTGCTGGCAGGTATTCCCTCAGTCGTTTATGGTTTCTTCGGATTGGTGGTGATCGTTCCCCTTATCCAAAAGACCTTAGACCTTCCGGTAGGCGAGACCGCTTTCGCCGGAAGCGTGGTTTTAGCGATCATGGCGTTGCCGACCATCATCACGGTAGCGGAAGATGCCATGCGAACTACACCACGAGCCATGAAAGAGGCCAGCTTGGCATTGGGAGCCACGCAATGGCAAACCATCTATAAAGTAATAATCCCCTACTCCATATCCGGTATCACGTCCGCTGTCGTATTAGGTATAGGACGTGCGATCGGTGAGACGATGGCCGTATTGATGGTAACCGGAAACGCCGCCGTTATCCCTACCTCGTTCTTCGAACCGGTACGGACAATTCCTGCCACGATAGCGGCGGAATTGGGTGAGGCCCCCGCAGGTGGAGCACATTACCAAGCCTTGTTTATGCTGGGAGTCGTGTTGTTCCTCATCACCTTGGGGTTGAGCATCGCCGTAGAATATATTTCATCCAAACGTAAAATTTAATTAAAGATATGGCACCTATTCAACATTTAGGGAATATAGACAAGAGAAAACGGGCCTCTCAACAGGTTGCTTTCGGTTTCTTTTCTTTCCTGAGTTATTTGGTAGTAGTGATCTTATTCGTAATACTGGGATTCATTATCTTAAAGGGAGCGAGCGTGATCAGTTGGGATTTCCTGACACAAGCACCCCAAGAGGGCATGACCTCCGGGGGGATTTTTCCGGCTATCGTAGGTACACTCTATTTAGTGATCGGAAGTAGCTTGATTAGTTTTCCTATCGGCATCATGAGTGGTATTTATATGAACGAGTACGCCACGAACGGGAAACTCATCCGCTTCATCCGTATCATGACGAATAATCTAAGTGGTGTCCCATCCGTTGTTTTCGGGTTATTTGGTATGTCTCTATTCGTAAGCACCTTGGGATGGGGAGACTCTATTATAGCGGGTTCGTTTACCTTGGCGCTGATGTCCTTGCCACTTATCATCCGTACGACGGAAGAGGCTTTGAAAAGTATCGATGATTCTTTCCGCCACGGTAGCCTAGCGTTAGGGGCTACGAAATTGCAGACCATTCGCAGGGTCGTGCTACCGATGGCGTTCCCCAATATTATTACGGGATTGATTCTTTCGATCGGGCGTGTGTCCGGAGAGACCGCTCCTATCCTTTTTACGGTGGCCGCTTATTTCTTGCCGCAATTACCGAAAAGTATTTTCGACCAATGTATGGCATTACCCTATCACTTATATGTTATATCTACAAGCGGTACGGATATCGAGGCTTCCCGGGGAATGGCTTATGGCACGGCACTCGTACTGATTGTCATCGTATTATTAGTAAACCTTTTGGCAAATGCCTTGCGTAGTTATTTCGCCAAGAAGGTAAAAATGAATTAAAAAAATAAGACAATTATGATAAAGATTGATGCTAAAAACGTAGACTTTTATTATGGGGATTTCCATGCGTTGAAGAACATTTCCATGGAGATAGAGCCGAATACGTCCACCGCTTTCATCGGACCGTCCGGTTGCGGAAAGTCTACTTTCCTCCGCCTGTTCAACCGCATGAATGATTTGATTCCGGGCACTCGCATGGAAGGTCAGATCCTAATTGATGGAAGAGATATCTATACGAAAAGTGAGAAAGTGGATCGCTTACGTAAAAACGTGGGGATGGTTTTCCAGAAACCGAATCCTTTTCCTAAGACGATTTATGAGAATGTCGCTTATGGCCTGCGGGTAAACGGTGTCAACGATGAGAATTATATTGAGGAGACGGTGGTCAAGACTTTAAAGCAGGTCGTCCTTTGGGACGAGGTAAAGGATAAACTGAAAGAATCGGCATTCGCTCTTTCCGGCGGACAACAGCAACGTTTATGTATCGCCCGTGCCTTGGCGATCTCGCCTTCTATCTTGTTGATGGACGAGCCGACTTCCGCGTTGGACCCGATTTCAACCAGTAAGATCGAGGATTTGATACATGAGCTGAAAAATGATTATACGATCGTAATCGTTACCCATAATATGCAACAAGCGGCTCGTGTTAGCGACAAGACCGGATATTTCTATTTAGGGGAATTGATTGAATATGATAATACCCGGAAGATTTTCACCAATCCGGAGAAAGAGTCTACACAGAATTACATTACCGGACGGTTTGGGTAATTGAAAATTAAAAATTGAAAATTAGAAGAGTATGAAGGTTATAGAGCAGGAGATTCATTCTTTAAAAAATAGTATCAGTGAGATGTGGGCATTGGTTCACCAGCAATTATACAACGCAGGGGAGGCTATGCTTACCGGAGATAAGGAACTCGCTTATAAGGTAATCAGCCGGGAACGCCGGGTAAATGCTTTCGAGCTAAAGATCGACAGTGATTGCGAGGATATCATCGCCTTGTACGCACCGGTAGCGATCGACCTACGTTTCGTATTGGCGATGTATAAGATTAATACAAACCTAGAGCGTCTGGGAGATTTCGCAGAAAGCATCGCCCGTTTCGCAGGAAACCTTCCCGAGGGAGAACCGATTGACCCGCAACTGGTCAAGGAAACCCGGGTAGAAGAAATGCTGTCGGAGTTATTAAGCATGATCTCACTCACCAAAGAGGCTTTTGAGAAAGAAAGCTCAGAGATCGCTTCCCGTATCTTCTTGAAGGATAATTTGATCGATGAGATCAATCATAATTCTACCGCTATTATCGCCAAATATATAGAGGAGCATAAAGGTAGCGCGTTGGCAGGGTTATATATGGCCGGTGTTATCCGGAAAATGGAACGTTTCGGAGATCATTGTACGAATATAGCGGAAGAACTCATTTTCTATCTGGACGCTAAAGTCATGAAGCATATGGGCAAAACCGAGCAATAATTCGTATCTTTGCGGCCACTTTAATAATTAACATCAGTAAATGAAACGACTCACAGTGGCTTGGCTGTCGGCCTTCTTATTTATCGGTTCCGCGTTAACGTCTTACGCTCAGACAAATTCTCCGATCCCAGAGCGGGATTCTTCTTCGGTATCTCTTTTTGAATACGCAACTAAGATTCCGAAACGCAACAAGGTTTTCAATCTGGACTTGGAGATGCATGCAGGATTCAACGCGGACTTTTTCTCGGGGAAGCTGGATGAAGCCGCCTTTCGTTTCAGGGATGTCAAAATTGATGTTACCGGAGAAGTGAACGATCGGTTATTCTATTGGTATCGCCAAACGCTGAATGGCGGTTATGAGGGACAAGCCTTGGAGAATTTGAATGAGTCGATCGAATATGCGTATATTGGCTATAAACTGAATGAGCGTTTTACCTTAACCGCCGGAAAACAAGATGTGTTCTACGGTGGTTTTGAGTACGACGAGAATCCTTTGCTTATTTATGAGTATAGCGATATGAATGAATACTCCCTTTGCTACCTTACGGGAATCGGGCTGGGGTATCAGCCGAATGAGTCACAAGAGATCCGCTTACAGGTGACGAACAGTCGTATGGGATCGATGGAAGATGAGTATGGACGTCTGCCGGAAGGATTTAAGAAACCGAGAGTTCCCTTGTTTTACACATTGAACTGGAACGGTAACTTTCTGGATGAGTTGATTCATTTACGATACTCCGTATCCGCCGCGGAGCAAGCCCAAGGAAAATATATGTATAGCGTCTTTACCGGTCAAAGTATAGAGGCCGGACCGGTCTATGCTTATTTCGATGTCATGTATTCACGGGGGAAATTAGATCCGTTAGGATTATTGACCGAATTGACTCAGCCCGAAGTCGCCGGAGAAGAGGAAGAGGAACCGGAACCACCAGTTCGTATGCAAAACATCGATTATCTTTCGCTGGTGGGAGAAATACAATATCGTTTTCATCCCAAATGGCAACTATTCGCAAAAGGAATGTATGAAAGCGCATCGATCTATAAAGCCTACGATACTTACGAGAAAGGAAAATACCGTACGGCATGGGGGTATCAAGGAGGACTAGAGTTCTATCCGATGGCCGATGATAATCTACATATCTTCTTGACCGCCATAGGTAAAAAATATAACCTCTCTGAACGAGCGAAGGCGCTCGATGCCTCTTTGGACGACACCGCACGCCTTTCGATCGGTTTCATTTATAGATTACCGTTATATTAAATTTTTCTCATTTGTTGTAGAGACGCAGCATGCCGCGTCTCATCCCCTCAGAATGGTAACTTAGAATTGCAACACAAACTCTTCCCCTTGTAACAAGTCCACTGTTACTTTTCCATCGACTACAGGTAGGGAAACCGGCTTTTGGTTCTTTTTGAGGCTCATGTTCGCGGAATTCGCCGGAAGCTTGATCTGGAAAGAACCGGGAACGATCGCTTTCAATCGAGCTTCCGTCAACAGACCTTCCGTCCATTTAGCCGACACCTCTCCGCCATTCCGGACTTTTAAACCACTAAAGCTTCCGTTTTTCCAAGCAGATGGCAAAGCGGGCAAGAACTCGATCAATCCGGATTGACTCTGTATCAACATCTCCGCAATACCGGCTGTTCCTCCAAAATTACCATCAATCTGGAAAGGAGGATGGGCACAAAACAAATTAGGATAAGAGCCTCCTCCCTTCACCTCCTTCGTATGCTCATCTACACAGGGACGTAACAAATCACCCAGCAATTTATAAGCATGATCGCCATCCTGTAAACGGGCCCAGAAATTAATCTTCCAAGCCATCGACCAGCCCGTGCTTTGATCGCCACGGACCTCCAAGGATTTACGAGCCGCCTCTGCCAACTCCGGCGTATGCTCTATCGATATCTCATTCCCGGGATAAAGCCCATATAAATGAGAGACATGACGATGGGTAGGCTCTACCTCCTCATACGGCTCGAGCCATTCCATAATACGGCCGTCTTTACCGATCGTCGTAGGCATCAAGCGATCTCGTTTCGCCGCCAACTCAGCAGCGAACGCGCTATCCACACCTAAAATCCCGGCGGCCTCAATGGTATTCGTAAATAATTCCCGCAAGATCTGATTGTCCATCGTCGATCCGGCACAAATACTCACGACACTTCCGTTTGGCATTTTATAAGCGTTCTCCGGAGAGGTAGTAGGTGCCGTCACCAGATATTTAGTCCGGGGATCTTGCACCAGCATATCCACAAAGAATTGGGCAGCCCCTTTCATCGTCGGATAAACATCCCTCAAATACGCCTTATCTAATGTATACTGATAATGCGTGTACAAATGCTCGCATAGCCATGCGGCGGATGTATTCGTGGCTCCCCACGACGGATGTTCGCCCGGGGCGGTAAACTCCCAGACATTACCTAAAATATGCGTGCCCCATCCCCGTGCGTTATAAAAAGCTTTGGCCGTACGTTCACCGCTAGGGACTTGCTGTTTCGTCCATTCGATCAGCGGAAGGTGCAACTCGGAGAGGTTCGTGACCTCCGCTGGCCAATGATTCATCTGTAAATTAATATTTAGGTGATAATCCCCGTTCCAAGGCGTATGAATCGTATTACACCACAAGCCTTGCAAATTCGGGGGCAGTAATCCCTGCCGGGTCGAGGAAATCAATAAATATCGACCGAACTGGAAATATAAAGCCGCCAATCCCGGATCGTTCTTATCTTGAGCGAAAGCGGCCAAACGCTCATGGATCGGAAGATGATCCCTTTCGCCTTTTCCCAAATCCAAAGAGACCCGATCAAACAGGGAGCGATAAGCGAATGTATGTTCCCGGCGCAAGGTGGAGAAATCCTTAGATTCCGCTTGCGATAAGTATTTTTCCAAGGATTGTCCGACGCCGTCTTTATCGAAATAATCCGTACCTAAACTTACCAAGATAATCGCTTCCGAGGCACTTCGCACCGATAAACTACTATCCGTTGCGGTCAAATCTCCCCCCTTCGGCAAGACGATACGGACACGAGAGGCGAAACGCATCCCTTTCATCTCCAACGTATCCACCCCGTCCGGCAATTGTCCCTGCATCAGCAAGTCCTTTCCGTCCAAAAAGATCGCCGCATGTTCCGGACGATTCATACCTAATGAGAAATTCAAGGCCCGATCCGCATCCGCTACCAAGTGGATAACTCCCAGATCCCCGGAAAAAGAGGTAAACATTTCCCGTTGATAATTCACATTCCCCCTTTTAAAAGAGACGGAAGCGATAGCCTCGCTTAGGTTCAACCGCCTGCGATACTCAGCGATAGAATCCGATTCATTCGGATACGTATATCTCAGCACTAGATTTCCGAATAATTGGTAACTCCCATACGGAGCGTTCGCACCGTCACCCAGATTACTTCCGGTCCCTTTGCAGACGAAAGTTTTATACATCAAATCCTGTGCCTCGTCATTCCGTCCCTCAAATAAGAGGCGACGAATATTCGCCAAAGAGTAATACGCATAAGGATTGTCCGTATCTTGCTTACTTCCGGACCACAGGGAGATCTCATTCAGGACCACATTCTCCCGCTCAATACCACCATCCGGCATCATACCGATACGGCCGTTTCCCAAAGGCAAGGTTTCTTCCCATATCTGCGCTGGTTGGTCAAAATAATAAGAGACCTCCTTCCCGGTCTGCATATCCGGCAAATTACAACCGAAAAGGAACGATAACAAAATCAAATAAAGTCCTTTCATATTCATACGATTATTCCTTGTTATTGTTTTTCCATCAAAAGCCGAAGAGGCGATCCACTGCAACCCGGGTTGCAGTATCACCCTAAAAGCTTTGCATATCACATAGTCGTTTATAATAGCCATCCAAAGCCAACAACTCCTCGTGTTTGCCCCGTTCTACGATCTCACCCTCATGCATCACACAGATCTCATCCGCGTTACGGATCGTAGAGAGACGGTGGGCGATCACTACGGTCGTACGGTTCTTCATCAAGTTCTCCAACGCTTCTTGTACCAAACGTTCGGATTCCGTATCCAAGGCGGATGTGGCCTCATCCAAGATCAAGATCGGGGGATTCTTCAAGATCGCACGGGCGATACTGATTCGCTGGCGTTGTCCACCAGACAGTTTTCCACCTCGGTCGCCTATATTGGTATCGTAACCTTTCTCACTCGCTATGATAAAATCGTGAGCGTTGGCGATGCGGGCGGCTTCCTCCACCTGTTCCATCGTAGCTCCTTCCACTCCAAAAGCGATATTGTTGAAGAAGGTATCGTTAAACAAGATAGCCTCTTGATTGACATTTCCCATCAATCCCCTAAGATCGAAAAGGGTGGCCTCACGGATATCCGTATCATCAATACGGATATTCCCTTTATTCACATCATAAAAGCGAGGCAATAGATCCACCAAGGTACTTTTACCCGAACCGGATTGACCGACCAAAGCCACGGTTGTTCCTTTCCGGATATCCAGATTGATTCCTTTCAAGACCCAAGCTTCCTGATATTTAAACCAAACATCTTTATAACTGATTTTCTCTTTCAAGGCGATCTTCTTCGGATGTTCCGGATCATGGATATCCGTCTCCGCCTTCAAGATCTTATCGACACGCTCCATGGAGGCCAGACCTTTCTGGATCGCATAAACCGACTTACTTAGATCTTTCGCAGGATTGATAATACTATAGAAAATAACCAGATAATAAATAAACGTAGGAGCGTCGATCGGGCTATTCGCACTCAAGATCAGCGTACCTCCATACCAAAGTACGATAGCGATCGTAACGGTTCCCAAAAACTCGCTCATCGGGTGCGCCATTTGTTGGCGGCGATAGATACGGTTTGTCAACCGGCGGAAGGTATCATTGCTTCGCTCGAAACGGTCTTGTATCTTCTTCTCGGCGTTAAAGGCCTTGATAATACGGAGTCCGCCTAATGTCTCCTCGATCTGGCTCATCAGGAATCCCCATTGTTGCTGTCCTTCCAAAGACTTCCGTTTCAATTTCTTGCCGACTTGTCCCATTACGTAACCCGCCAACGGCAGCAGGATCAAGACGAACACGGTAAGTTGCCAACTGATAGCGAT
Source organism: Parabacteroides sp. Y3-G-102 (assembly GCF_023656845.1). NCBI lineage: Bacteria > Pseudomonadati > Bacteroidota > Bacteroidia > Bacteroidales > Tannerellaceae > Parabacteroides > Parabacteroides sp. Y3-G-102. Next base: position 20,387 of record NZ_JAMOKU010000051.1, read on the forward strand.
CATACCCACCAGATAGATCACGATCAGGATCGGGTTCTTGAATAACATGTCCAATGAACTCATGATGGATGTCTCAATCTCGTTCACGTCTCCGGATACACGGGCGATAATATCCCCTTTTCGCTCCTCCGAGAAAAAGCTCAACGGCAACTGCGTAATCTTCTTGTTAATCTGATTACGGATATCACGAACGACTCCGGTTCGAATCGGGATCATCGTATAAAAGGCCAGATACATGGTCGCCACTTTCAAGAAAGTCGCCACGATCAGGAAGATTCCCAACATAATCAAGGCGAACGAACCTCCGTGTACCTCTATCAGATCGGATACATACCAAAAAAAGTTATTTTTGATCAACTCCGGCAAGGCTTTCCACGACTCCCAGCTTCCCGCGTTAAAATTCCAATCCATAAAGGTGTAATTCCCCTCATCCATCTTAAACAAGATCTGAAGGATCGGGATAATCAAGGCGAAAGAAAACAGGTTCAAGATAGCGGAAAGTACATTGAACACGATGTTCAGAACCATATACTTTTTGTAAGGGGGAACGAAACGCTTTAAAATACGTATGAAATCTCTCATAAATTGATCTGTTACATTGAAGTGGCAAAGATACAAAAAGTCATCACATTTTCTTACGCATTCGCATGCAACTATTTTGCTGCCCCATTCATCAAATAAATAGAATCGTAAATAAAAATAATTTACACCATGAAAAGGATGCACTTGCAACTGTTGAAAAAAGCCAACTGCGTATTGGCGAGTTTATTAATGCTTTTAGGTTTCTCCTGCACTGACGACGAGGGAGAAGGTCCCATAATTTGTGAATATGGCACTCCTTACGCCAATTTTCAGATAAAAGGAAAAGTCGTGGATACAAACGATAATCCGATACCTAACACCCAAATACGTATAAATCGAAATGACGCAAGAATTTATCCTTACGGATGGCTGCATACCGATACCGTAAGGACTGACGCTAACGGAGAGTTTGATTGGAAGAAAACTGATTTTCCGATCCTAAAATACCGATTCATCACGGAAGACATAGACGAAGAAATGAACGGAGGACAATTCGCATCCGATACGACTCAAGTAATCTTCGACAGCGAGCAACTTACCGGAGGTGATGGATGGTACGAAGGTAGTGCCTCTAAGGAAATCAAGATCACACTTAAGGAATATGTAGATACACATACGGAACCTTACGCATTGTACACGATCTACGGAAAAGTAACTGATGATCAAGGCTATCCGCTGGCCGGAGTCGCAATCTTAACCTCACCGGCATATACCCCTACTCTAGAGGACGACCTTTCCTGCTTTCCGGCCATCACGGATGAGACCGGACGATATCAATTCACCTACGATAAGGCTACGGCTATCGAACATACCATCTACACAAAATTATCTTCGTATTGGAATGACCCAAACGCTTGCAAAACTGATTCTATTATCGTAAATTTCGCCGAAATTGAATTATTACAAGGGAAAGGGATGTTAATAGGTAAAGGATCAAAAGAAATTAACTTCCAACTAACACGCAAAAACTAGAAAATGGAAACAGTTTATCATTCCATATTAAAAGGTTTTAACTGGATTTTAGCGGGGCTTCTTTCTCTACTAGGCTTCAGCGTTACTTCCTGTGGCGCTACAGATGAGTATGGTAGCCCTTACGCAGAATACGAGTTGAAAGGAAAAGTTACAGATATGAACGGAGATCCCATCCAAGGAATAGAGATCAACTATGGGGGCATATATAATAACGTATTATCTCCCTCATATATAAGCGAAATATATAAATCACCCCAAACCCAAAAAGACGGAAGTTACGATATAAAATTCGAGGATTCCCCAATGGGCATCGTACGCATTATCGCTAAAGATATTGACGGGCCTGAAAACGGATCATTTGAGACGGATTCGATAGATGTCAAGATCGAAGGATTTGAGGGAGGTAAATCTTGGTTCCATGGGAAAGCAGAGGTTAACATCCCCGACATCAAACTTAAAGAGAAAAAAGAATAAAATATGGACAAACGCCCAAACATCAAAAAACGTATCGCCCTAGAGCTTTTTCGAAGTATCAAGAAGAACAGGGCTAAATTACATGAATTGCGTACACTCTTTTGGGAGTGTACGCTTCGTTGTAATGTATCCTGCCGTCATTGCGGGAGCGATTGCCATGTCTCGGCCTCTGTCCCGGATATGCCTGTCGAAGACTTCCTGAAAGTCATAGACGATATCACGCCTTACGTCGAGCCGAACAAAGTGCTCGTCATCTTTACCGGAGGCGAGGCGCTGGTTCGTAAGGATATCGAGAAATGCGGGTTGGAACTGTATCGCAGGGGATATCCTTGGGGGATCGTCTCCAATGGTTATCTGATGACCCGGGAACGGCTCGACTCGCTCTTGGCTTCCGGATTGCACTCGGCGACTATCAGCTTGGATGGTTTCGAGGAAGCGCATAACTGGCTTCGCCGTAATCCTAAAAGTTTCGAGAAGGCACTGAATGCCATCTGTATGTTGGCCGAGGAAAAGGAGATCATCTGGGATGTGGTGACTTGCGTAAACCAACGCAACTTCAAGGATTTGATGCTCTTCAAGGATTTCTTGATCGAGATGGGCGTAAAACGGTGGCGTATCTTTACGATCTTCCCAGTTGGACGTGCCGCGACTGAGACCGATTTGCAACTGACGAACGAGCAGTTTACATGGGTCATGAACTTCATCCGCTTCTGCCGGAAAGAGGGTAAAATACACGTTAGCTACGGCTGTGAGGGCTTCCTCGGGAATTATGAGGCAGAGGTGAGAGACTCGATTTTCCAATGCAACGCCGGTATCAATACGGCCTCTGTCCTCGCTGATGGCGCTATCTCCGGTTGTCCCAGTATACGGGCGAACTTCCACCAAGGGAACATCTATAAAGACGATTTCATTGATATCTGGAATAATGAGTTTAAACCGTATCGTAACCGCCAGTGGGCTAAAAAAGGGGAATGCGCGGATTGTAAGATGTTCCGTTATTGCGAAGGCAACGGGATGCACTTATACGATGATGAGGGGAATCTGCTCGTATGCCACTATAAAAGGCTAGTTGACAGTTGACAACTGTCAACTAATTCCTATCTTTGCCCTAGTTAATATTCTAAAATAAGCAATCGTATGAAAAACACTTTCATCCTTTGTGCCTTTCTGGCACTAAGTTCTTTTACCGTAGCCCAGCAATCCGAGAAATACCCGCTAGGCGACTATACGGAATTGACCGACACGAAACCGCATGACAGCGACGAGATCTGGGACAAGTTATCGGCCCCAACCCAATTAAGCTGGGGCACGACCGATATACGATATCCGAAACTCAGTATTCCCGATGTCAAGAAAAGCAATCGCTGGCAGACGAAAGCATGGAAAGGGGAACGGGTAAACGCACAAGCCGTGTTATGGACCAAGGTGGGACTCGAGGATGCCTCTATCACCGTGAGCGACTTAAAGAGCGGTTCTTCCATCATCCCATCCTCCGCTATCATGACGAACTTTGTCCGTTACGTCATGACCGATGAGTTGAATAAAGACCGTAAAGGCGGTTGCGGCCACCGAGAGAATAAGGCGGAATGGGATTCCTCCGTCGTAGCCGATGTATTGGATATCGTAAAGATCCGTGATATCAAGGCACGCACCACCCAGCCGATCTGGATGAATATCTGGGTACCTCAATCCGCGAAAGCCGGTAAATATAAAGGGACATTGACCGTCACGGGAAAAAATGCCTCCCCCATGGAATTACAAATAGAAGTGGACGTATTGAACCGCACACTTCCCGCCCCGAAGGACTGGGCTTTCCATCTGGACTTATGGCAGAACCCGTATTCCGTGGCCCGTTACTACCAAGTTCCTCTTTGGAGTAAAGAGCATTTCGACGCTATGCGCCCGATCATGAAGATGTTGGCGAACGCCGGACAGCGCGCTATCACCACCAGTATCATGCATAAACCTTGGGCCGGACAGACCGAGGATCATTTCGACAGCATGATCACCCGGATCAAGAAGATAGACGGCACTTGGGCATATGATTACGCCGTCTTCGACAAATGGGTGGAATTCATGATGAACGAGATCGGTATCGATGATATGATCAGTTGCTACACCATGATCCCTTGGGCTTTATCTTTCGATTATTACGACGAGGCGACAAATCGTGTACAATTTCTCAACACGAAACCGGGTGACGCCGCTTACGCAGACTATTGGGGTACTTTCCTAAAAGATTTCTCCCGCCACCTTCGCGAGAAAGGCTGGTTCGAGAAAACCGCCATCTCTATGGACGAGCGTCCGATGGAGGCGATGCGTGAGGCGATCAAGGTTATCAAGCAAGCCGATCCGGAGTTCAAGATCACGCTGGCCGGAAATTATCATCCGGAAATTCAATCGGACTTATACTATTTAAGTATTCCCTATGGGCATAAATTCCCAGAAGACGTAAAGGCTGCCCGTGATAAAGCGGGACAGATCAGTACCGTTTATACCTGTTGCGCGGAAGCGTTCCCGAATACCTTCACCTTCTCCGACCCGGCGGAAGCGGCATGGACGGTCTTGCACGCCGTAGCCGGTGGTTACGACGGTTATCTACGTTGGGCAGTTAATAGCTGGACCACCGATCCTCTGCGTGACTCGCGTTTCCGCACTTGGGCGGCAGGCGATACATACAGTATTTATCCCGGTCCACGCAGTAGCATTCGCTTCGAACGTTTGGTCGAGGGTATACAAGATTGCGAGAAGATCCGCATCCTCCGGGAAGAGCTGACAACGAAAGGAGCTAAAGGCAAACTCGAGAAGTTGAACAAGACGGTTGCCAAGATCACTCCGGAAGGTTTATCCGAGACACAAGAATCCGCTACGCAGATGGTTAATGAGATTCATAAACTTCTGAATACATTATAAATAGTACCGGACGCCGACTGCGCAGTCGGCGTCCCCTAAATATATCATCAAACCCCTACAATGTTTGATATTCATCAAAAAACGAAATCCCTACCTCCGATACCTTTCTTTTTCTTTGTCCGCCTCGATTCCTTCGCCTATTTTTGGGGCACTGAAAAACACAAAAACCATTCTATATGAACAAACTATTAATGGGCGCATGCCTTACGATGGCCATGCAAGTAGGGCACTCCCAAACCTTGCCGCAATTGGGTAAAGATCCTATCGAGAAAATCGTAGCCGCCATGACTGCCGAAGAGAAAGTATCCCTGTTAGTCGGAACCGGAATGCCCGGGTTCGGCGGCCAATCAGCCGTAGTCGGCAGCACGCAAAATATAGTGCCGGGAGCCGCCGGAACGACCTTCCCGATCGAACGTCTGGGAATCCCCGCTATCGTAGTGGCCGACGGTCCCGCCGGATTACGTATCTCCCCGACTCGCGAGGGGAACGAGGCGACCTATTATTGCACGGCATTCCCGGTCGCTACCTTGCTAGCCTCCACATGGAACACCGCATTGGTCAAAAACGTAGGCAACGCCATGGGCGACGAGGTGAAAGAATACGGTTGCGACGTACTCTTGGCCCCCGCGCTGAATATCCACCGAAGCCCTCTCTGCGGACGTAACTTCGAGTATTATTCCGAAGATCCCTACTTGACGGGCCGGATAGCGACAGCGATGGTAAACGGTATCCAAAGCAATGGCGTGGGAACCTCCATCAAGCATTTCGCCGTCAATAATCAAGAGACCAACCGGACAGGAACGGATGCCCGCCTCACCCCTCGTGCCTTGCGGGAGATTTACCTAAGAGGTTTCGAGATGGTCGTAAAAGAGGCAAGCCCGTGGACGGTCATGTCTTCCTACAATAAGATAAATGGTGAGTATGCCTCCGAAAGCCGTGATTTGCTAACGACCATCCTCCGTGACGAATGGGGCTTTAGCGGCCTTGTCATGACCGACTGGTTTGGCGGCAAGAACGCCCCCGCCCAGATCCACGCCGGAAACGATCTGCTGATGCCCGGACGGACGGACCAGAAAGAGGCCCTCCTAAAAGCGCTTGAGGACGGTTCTCTCTCTATCGACGACGTGGATACGGACGTAACCCGTGTATTACGACTGATCCTTCAAGCCCCCCGCTTTGCCCAATACGCCTATTCCGACAAACCGGACCTAAAAGCTCACGCCGAGGTAACCCGTGCGTCCGCTTCCGAAGGTATGGTTTTATTAAAGAATACGAATAATGCCTTGCCGCTGGCCCCGGGTATCAAGAAGATAGCGGCTTACGGTACCACCTCGTACGATTTTATCGCCGGAGGCACCGGCAGTGGCGACGTGAACGAGGCTTATACCGTATCCCTCGTGGAAGGTCTGGAGAACGCCGGTTATACCATGGACGCCGAAGTGAAAGCCTTATACGAGAAATACAGTACCGAGGAAAAGGCGAAACAGCCGAAAGACACGAGTCCCGCCGCCGCTTTCTTCAACCACCCTCGTATCCCGGAGTTCGTACCGGATGCCGCAGGGCTGGCCGCTAAGGCGAAAGAGGCGGATATCGCCTTCGTTACGATAGGCCGTAGCTCGGGAGAGTTCCAAGACCGGAAGATCGAGGGAGATTTCAACCTGACGGAGAATGAGCGAGCGTTGATCCAATCGGTTTCCGACGCTTTCCATAAGGAAGGGAAGAAGGTGGTCGTAATCTTGAATATCGGAGGCGTGATCGAGACCGCCAGCTGGAAATCGGAACCGGACGCCATCCTATTGGCTTGGCAAGCCGGGCAGGAAGGGGGTAACACGGTAGCCGATATCCTGTCCGGAAAGGTGAATCCTTCCGGTAAGCTCCCGATGACTTTCCCCGTGAGGATCGCCGACGTAGCCTCCACGAAGAATTTCCCGGACGCTTCGGGTATCGACCTGAAAGAAATGTTAGCCGGTTTCATGGGAGGAGGCCCGGAGCATACGGATCGTAAGAATATTGACTATACCAACTACAAGGAGGGTATCTACGTGGGCTACCGTTACTTCGATACGTTCGGCGTGCCCGTCTCCTATCCGTTTGGCTACGGACAGTCGTATACGACTTTCAATTATTCGAGCTTGAAAGTGTTCATGGGTGATACGGACTACAGCATCAGTTGCACGATCACGAACAATGGCCCGGTAGCCGGGAAGGAAGTGGTCCAGCTATATATCTCCGCCCCCGGCAAGAGCATGGATAAGCCGGCGAAAGAGTTGAGAGGTTTCGTCAAGACCCAACTCCTCCAGCCGGGGGAGAGCCGTGAGATCATCTTCAAGGTGAAAGATACGGATCTGGCCTCCTTCGACGAGAGCGCCAGTCATTGGGTCGTAGAGTCCGGTAAATATGAGGCGCAGATCGGTTCCTCCGCCGCCGACATCCGCCTAAGGGATTCCTTCAACGTGAAGGGGCGGGTAACGGAGAAGGTTCATGCGGTACTGTTGCCCGGCGAGAGGATCGATCTTCTGAAAAGATAGGCCCGGAGGTATCTATCTAGTTATCGGGAGGGCGGGGTATCAACCTCGCCCTCTACTTATTAATCACCCGGCTGTTCCGGCTCTAAGAAAGTAAGGTAGGTCTCCACACGCCCCTCCAGCTTCGCCTCCATGGTCCCTTGCTCCGACACGAAGAGATATTTGTCCTTTTTCTCTTCCTCGGTCCATGTATCGGGAGTGTAGGGAGCGATCTTCCGGTCGCCGGCAGTCCTCATGAAATAGATAGCGGGCAGAAGGCCGTTCAGTTGGATCTGGTTCGGGTCGATATAGCGTTCCTCGTATTGTCGCGAGAAACGCGAGCTCACCCTCTCCAGCCGGAAGCGGTCGAGATTATTCATAAACAGGTAATCCGTGCCTTCATCTCCCGGCAGGGAGGTGTAGATCATAGATGAGACTTTCACGGCACCGGCCGGTGTCGTGTACAAATAATAGAAATATACAGTCCATGTATTCTTGGAGCGGGTTTGAAGGGTATGTGTCTCCTGCAAGGAATGCAAGGCCCAAAATCCCGGGGGCGTGCATCTCACCCTTTGTACGAATTTATCCTTCGCGATTTCCACTCTTCCCCGGATCTCCAGAAAGTCCTTATAGGCCACTGCCTCTATTTCCTCGTTTGTCATTGATGGCGTAAACATGATTATTTTTAATTTTTAAGGTAAAGAGACATAAAGGTACGATTATAAATGGGGATTCCAAGGGTTTCAAGGAAATGTGGATGAAAGAAAGACAAAAAAGAGAGGCGAACTCGTACCCTTATCTTTTTTATTCCATATATTCGTGATGAAAATTCCCTAAGACCCATTTAAAAGAGAAAAAGTTATGACTGAAGATATAGATTTAATACGCGTCACTGGCGTGGAATATGTAAAGGGCTATACCATGCGATTGGAATTTAGCAACGGTAAGGTGAAATTAGTGAACTTCCTCCCTTTACTGAAAGGGAAACTTTTCGAGCCATAGAAAGACCTCCGGAATTTCGTCCAGTTCGGGCTCACTCACTGGGCGCTCGAATGGTACAATGGGGCAGATTTCGCTCCGGATTACTTGTACAGGAATGGGGTGGAGGCGTAACAGGAACAAACACAAACGAGACTCTTATGGATTTCTTCAGCAAATATCGCCCCGGCATCATCGCCTTATGCGAGAAGCATATTGATTTATGGATAACTTCACGAAAAAGCATCTGAAAGACAGCTTGTCGGTGGATATCCTCTGGAGCATCGTCATCGATCATCTTCCTTCATTGAAAGAGGAGGTAACGTTTTTGAAGAAAAGCGCTTGAAGGTTCGCAAGGATGGCGAAAAAAGACATCTTTTTCGCCATCTTCCGATTATGATTATAAAATTATTATATTAATCTACATTCCATGTAGCTTCGGGTATACCACCAAAAACATCATCTATGAGATCATCACTCCAACCATTATAACCATTGTATTTTTCACAACTTGTACCATAATTATCCCACGATGTATCAATCCCTTCGTAAAATGTTCTCCTATTTGCCCTATAAGAATATGGAGAAAACTTATCAGACTTATACAATACAGGTACATACTTACAAACGAGAGGATACGACTCTATCTCTATTTGGTTACCATGTACTAGAAAAGAAGAAACATCCACATCACCATCCAAAATAACACTTGCTATGTGTTTATCTTCATCTTGATTTACATCCTTTACTTTTGCTTGGTTAAACTGATTTGATTCAATATCATAAGAAGCATACCATATAGGTTCCTCTAATACTGAAAAACCAGAATCATAATAGAAAAAATCATTATTTAACCTTAATTCTGGATCATATTTGCATGGAGACCCTATTACCGGCCTACTCTCAGGCGATGACCATTTCATATAACAAACCCTTTGTTGGGCAACCAAGTATCTCACATCAAAGAGAGTTCCCTTATGAGTTTTGCACTGAAAACCTGTACATACCGCATAATCAGCATCCACACATTGGCTGACATGCAATCCCTCATTTAATACTTCACATATAAGTTCATCATCCGAACTATATAACTTTTCTATAACCTCATCAAACCTCATAGCATTCTAGAATATCTTTCCTTCCGTGTCCCCTCCAGTAGGCGGTTAACAAATAAAAGAAGCGTGAGAACCATCGCTTATCACTGCATTGAGGCTCTGGACTGCCCACCCAACAATAATAAGACAATAGTCCCACGCTTTATGATTGCATATAATTCACCTTTAGGATAAGTATATAACAAGCACAAGCGCAGGAGCTACTTTCTCATTATCTTGTTGGGTTGAAATTGTCCAGATTTCAATGCAAGATAATATCGAAACGCTTCTACGTTATTTTTCCAATACGTCGCGAAGATCGTGTTTTTTTAAAACATTCGCAAAACAATCAGATTCTTAATGTCTCTTAGCCCTAAGAAATACCCTCGAAGGGTGAAAAATGACTTCTTAGGGCTAAAAGATAGTTTTTCAACCGTGAAAAGTGATTTCCTTGGCATAGGAAGGGCCTTTCAAGGCCGCGAAACCATTTCTTAGGCCTAAAAAGCCTATTTTCACCCTTGAAAAGCCATTTCTTAGGCCTAAGATGATTATTCGCGCCATTCAATCCCCATTTTTTAGGCCTAAGAAGCCCTTATTCAGTAAATATCCCTAACTTAGAGAAGTTTTTAAACTCTAAATCAAATTTACCATGAGTACTTACACAAAAATCAAGACACTTCCTCTCTCTCTTTTCAACAACGCCGAGTACCTCTCCTTCATGAACCACGTCCTCGACCTAACCAACGGGAATAGCGGTGACGGCGATTCCGAGTCCCCCGACGAGATCTCCCTGCTGACCGGCAGCGACGGCATCCCCGAGCTGGGTCTCACCAAAGAATTCCTCGATACCTACGAGGCAGACCTCCTCGCCATGGCCGACGTGGTGGACGAGAGCCGCACCTCGCAGGAGACCGAGCAAATGACCTTGCACGATACCAACCGCGACAACCTCGCTATCTATATCATCACCCGCATCTCACGGGCCGGTACCCTCCCGTTGGAGGCCGAGCGTGACGCGGGCAAGTATCTATACAAGGTCATCAAGCCCTATAACGGGGTCGCCCGCCTCCCCATGGCGCAGGAGACCGCCAAGATAAAGGGCCTCTTGCTGGATTTGCGCAAGGACGAGAACAAGCCGTACGTCACCACGCTCGGCCTCGACGCTTACCTCGCCGAACTGGAGAAAGAGAATAACGCCTACGACCGCCTGTCGCAGCAACGCGTCCAAAACCGGACCACCTCCAAAAAGGAAAGCGGCGCCAACCTGCGCAAGCGGATCGACGTGTATTATGACGATCTCACCCTGCTGGCCCAGTCCTATGGCGTAGCGAAGCCGTCCGAGAAAGCGACCGCCTTCATCGCCGCCCTCAACCAGCTGATCGCCGAGACCACCGCCGCCTACAACCAGCGCATGGCCTCCGCCAAGAAACCGGCGCCCGCTCCCGAGCCTACACCCGAGCCTACGCCCGGCGGAGACTCCGAGAGCCCGGACGAGATCTAACCGTCACGTCCCTCCCTCCCGACGCGGAAGCGGGAAATAAAAAGAGAAGGAAAACAATTCCCCTTCTCTTTTTATTCCGTATATTCGCGAAGGAAATTCCTAAAACAGAACGATATGGAGACAACGACATCCTTAAAGACATTCGAGGTAACCATCCCCGAGAAATACGCCGACATCTTGAAGAAATTCATCACCTCGCTGGAAGGCAAGGTAAAGGCACAGAAGAAATCCGGATTGGACGAGGCCTTGGAGGACGTGAAGGCAGGAAGGATTTATCATGCGGAAAGCACAAAGGATTTGATGAAACAAATCCTAGGCTGATGAAATATTCCATCAACTATACCAAAAAGTTCAAGAAGAACTTGAGGCTATGCCAAAAAAGAGGATATGATATGAACTTATTCGAGCAAGTATCCAACTTGCTTGAAACAACCGGTTCCCTTCCCTCCCAATACCACCCGCATAAGCTATCCGGGAAATACGCGGGATTGTGGGAATGTCATATCCAAGGAGACTGGCTGCTGATATGGAGCCAAGACGACACGGAGCTAATCTTGCTTTTCACCGATACCGGAACGCATTCCGACCTATTCTAAATAGAAAAAGCCGCCTCCCCATTACAGGAAGCGGCTTTTTTGTATCTAGTATTTACTTTTCCCGGATAAATATATTAATCGGCGTACCGGTAAAATCCCAGTTCTCGCGGATCTTGTTCTCAAGGAAACGTTTGTACGGGTCCTTGATCCATTGCGGCAAGTTACAGAAGAACACGAAAGAAGGCACGCTGCCCGCCGGAAGCTGGGTGATATATTTGATCTTGATATATTTACCCTTCCAGGCTGGGGGAGGATAATTCTCGATGATCGGGAGCATCACCTCGTTCAGCTTGGCCGTAGGGACACGCTTGGAGCGATTCTCGTAAACCTCCTTGGCGGTCTCCAGCACCTTCAGGATACGTTGTTTCGTCATGGCCGAGATAAACAAGATCGGGAAGTCGGTAAACGGAGCCAGACGCTCGCGGATAGCGGTCGTGTACGAGTCGATCACCTTCTGGCTCTTATCCTCGACCAAGTCCCACTTATTCACGCAAACCACCAATCCCTTCTTATTCTTCTGCACCAGCGAGAAGATATTCATATCCTGGCTCTCGATGCCCCTCGTAGCGTCCAACATCAGCACGCAGACATCCGAGTTCTCGATCGCGCGGATCGAACGGATCACCGAGTAATACTCCAAGTCCTCATTCACCTTCCCCTTCTTACGGATACCCGCCGTATCCACCAAATAGAAGTTCAAGCCGAATTTATTATATTTCGTGTAGATGGAATCACGGGTCGTGCCCGCGATATCGGTAACGATATGCCGATCCTCGCCAATAAAAGCATTGATAAGAGAAGACTTTCCCGCGTTCGGGCGTCCTATAATCGCGATACGGGGCAACTCCTCCTCCAGTATCTCCACCTTCTCCTCGGGCAACGTCGCCACGATCTTATCCAGCAAATCCCCGGTATAAGAACCATTGATGGCCGAGATGCAGAAAGGATCTCCCAAGCCAAACGAGTAAAACTCCGCCGAGGCCGGATGCGATTCGTAATTATCCGCCTTGTTCGCCACCACGATCACCGGCCGCTTGCAACGACGCAAGATCTGCGCCACCTCCATGTCCAGATCCGTGATGCCATTCAATACATCGACGACGAACAAGATCACGTCCGCCTCCTCGATAGCCACTTTTACCTGCTTGTTGATCTCCTCCTCGAAAACATCCTCCGAGTTAACCACCCATCCGCCTGTGTCAATCAGCGAAAACTCCTTGCCGGTCCACTCCACCTTGCCGTACTGACGGTCACGGGTAGTACCAGCCTCCTCGTTCACGATCGCCTGACGGGTACCCGTCAACCGGTTGAAAAGGGTGGACTTACCTACATTGGGTCTCCCCACTATCGCTACTATATTTCCCATAAATTCTCCTTTCGTATGCTATTATTAGTCCAGCTGATAACCGAAGTTCTTCAATATGTTGTCACGGTTACGCCAGTCTTTTTCCACTTTGACAAACATTTCCAAAAACACCTTTTTTCCGAAGAAACGTTCGATATCCTTCCGGGCCATAGCACCTACTTTCTTCAATGCTTGCCCTTGATGCCCGATGATAATCCCCTTCTGGGTATCACGCTCCACGATGATCAGTGCCTTGATATGGATCAGCTCATCATCCTCCTTGAACAACTCGACGACCACTTCTACCGCGTAAGGTATTTCCTTCTGATAATATAACAAGATTTTCTCACGAATGATCTCTGTCACGAAGAAACGGGCCGGTTTATCGGTCAAGGCGTCTTTCTCGAAATAAGGCGGGGAATCAGGCATCAACTCCTCCACCCGACGCTTCACGTAATCTATATTGAAATTCGAAAGCGCGGAGATCGGGATGATCTCGGCCTTCGGAAGCAATTCCTTCCACTGGGCCACGAGCTTCTCCAGCTCCGGCTGATTGGTCTGGTCGATCTTATTGATCAACAAGAGAACCGGACACTCTATGCTCTGTACCCGTGCTAGGAACTCGTTATTTTTATCAATCGTCTCGACGACATCCGTCACGTACAACAGCACGTCGGCATCGCCTAAGGCGGATTGAGAGAAATTAAGCATGGATTCCTGCAACTTATAATTCGGCCGCAAGACTCCCGGCGTGTCAGAATACACGATTTGCATATCGTCGGTATTCACGATACCCATAATACGATGCCTTGTCGTTTGCGCCTTCGAGGTGATAATAGAGATCCGCTCCCCGACCAAACGATTCATCAACGTAGACTTACCTACGTTTGGGTTTCCAACGATATTGACAAAACCCGATTTATGCTTTTTTTCCATCATACCCCCATTTCAGATAAACCGCTCCCCACGTAAAGCCCGCTCCAAAAGCGGCAAGGATCAGGTTATCTCCTTTTTTCAATTGATTCTCCCATTCCCATAGACAAATAGGAATCGTACCGGCGCTTGTGTTGCCATATTTCTGGATATTGATCATCACCTTATCCATATCTACGCCCAAGCGTTTCGCCGTAGCGTCGATAATCCGCAGGTTCGCTTGATGAGGAACGATCCACGCGATATCATCATGCGTCAAGCCATTCTTCTCCGCGATCTCAGCGGCCACGTCCGCCATATAAGAAACCGCGTACTTGAACACCACACGTCCATCTTGATAAACGAAATGCTCACGGTTGTCCACCGTCTCGTGAGAAGGAGGATAAGCCGAGCCGCCCGATTTCATGATCAGATGCGGATAGCCTACGCCGTCTGTCCGTAAAATTGTATCCAAGATACCAAACTCCTCGGTAGTTGGCTCCAACAAGACCGCTCCGCAAGCATCCCCGAACAAAGGACAAGTAGAACGATCTTGATAATCTGTAATAGATGTCATCTTATCACCCGATACGACAACCACCTTCTTATAACGCCCCGAGCGAATATAATTAGCGCCCGTCTCCAAAGCATACAAGAAGCCTGCGCACGCACCTTGCATATCAAAAGTCATCGCGTTCTTACAACCTGTATGATAAGCGATGATAGAAGAAGTTGTCGGGAAATGATGATCCGGGGTAGTCGTAGCTGTCAAGACAACCTCTACTTCTTCCGGATTCAGGTTCGTTTTCTCGAGCAATTGCTTCACGGCCCGTATACCCATGTAAGAGAGTCCTACGCCCTCCCCTTTCAATATCCTGCGCTCCTTAATACCCACACGAGTCATGATCCACTCATCCGTCGTATCGACCATCTTGGAAATATCCTCATTCGTCAATACATCTTCAGGAACGTATCCACCCACTCCTGTGATAACCGCATTTATCTTATCCATAACTTTAAAAATAAAAGGACTACTTATCCCAATTAAAAAAAAGCCCTAAAAAAAACTTTTAGGGCTATTTCTTTTGTTCATCAAACCATATAAGTTGACAAACTTACACAGCAGCTTCTTTTTCAATCGCTAATTTACCTCTGTAATAACCGCACTCACCACATACAGTGTGATAGATGTGCCATGCGCCACAGTTCGGGCAAATTGCCATTGTTGGAGCTACAGCCTTGTCATGAGTTCTTCTCTTGGCTGTTCTTGTCTTACCTTGTCTTCTTTTAGGATGTGCCATTGTTTTATTTATTTAATTGTTATCATTCTCTAGCAAACCTTTCAGAGCATCCCAACGAGGATCGGCAGGACTAGCGTTTCCGTCATCTTCCAACGCCAAATCATCACCTCCCATGTCATCCTCAAAATCGTCTTCGGTCTCATCCGAACTTCTGGCGGTATGTTTCTTCAATTTAGACGACATTGCCTTATTACATTTACCCGGCGCATGTACATGCTTCATGGGAACCGCCAAAGCGATAAACTCATACAGGAACCACGCCAAATTAATAGCGCCCTCCTCTTCCGGTATCACGACAACCTCATCACTCTCCTCGGCATATTCCTTGCCGAATTTTACCACCAGACGATTGTGGGTATCAATAGGAATTTCCATATCGTCCAAGCATCTATCGCATGGAACAACAACAACCCCTTCTATCTGAAAGTTCATCTCAAACATCATTGACGACCGTTTTACGGTAAGATGAACCTTCACTTTGCCCTTCTGGACCTCGGTTCCGTCAATGTCCACAAAAAACTTGTTCTCCAAAAGATACTCGAATTCGTGTACTCCCGGAGAGAGATTTTTCAAATCTACATTATATAATTTAAATTTCCCCAAAGCCTTTTAGTGTAAAAACCTTGCAAAGGTACGAAAAAACTAAATACAAAAACAATACCTTTATGCTTATTTTTTCCTATAATACGATTTAACCCTTATATTTCTTCAATTTTATACGAAAAGTCGTCCCTTTCCCCAACTCCGAACTCTTCACGAAAATCTTTCCTCCTTGGAAGGACTCGATAATACGCTTAACCAAGGACAAGCCTAGTCCCCAGCCACGTTTCTTGGTCGTATACCCCGGATTGAAAACCGTCTTGAATTTTGATTTTGGGATACCTTTTCCGGTATCAGACAAATCGATCAGCACGAACTTCTCTCTTTCCTCTACTTTTAGCGAAATCTCACCCTGCCCCTCCATGGCGTCCACCGCATTTTTCGTCAGGTTCTCGATTACCCAAGCGAACAGGGAATCATTCATTAAGACCAATATCGGCCGCTCCGGCAAATACGTATTAATTTTCACCTTCGAGGAAATACGGGTCTCCATATATCCCAAAGCCGCACGGATGGATTCCACGATATTTGTCGGAACCGGATCTGGATCTGAACCGATTTTAGAGAAACGCTCCGCTATCGTTTGTAAGCGTTTCACATCCTTATCCATCTCTGTCAATAGAGAAGGATCTATATCTTTCGTTCGCAAATATTCAACCCAAGCGATTAGCGAGGATATAGGCGTTCCTAATTGGTGAGCCGTCTCTTTCGATAACCCCACCCACACTTTATTCTGTTCTGCCTTCTTTGTACTAGCCAAGGCTAAAAAAGCGATTAATATAAAAACAAATACAACTGATAATTGCGCATAGGGATAAACAAGCAGTCGCTTTAAGATAATCGAATCATCGTAATATAAATATTGGTAAGTACCATCCTCCATGTCAATTACGATCGGAGGATTTTTGGTTCTCAGTTCCTTAACCTTATTCGTCATGAACTGCGCTACATTCTTTTCCGGAATCTCTATATTATTGTAAGAAACCACGCTATCCGTCTCGCTGCATAATATAACAGGAATAGAAGTATTCCCTTGGATGATTTTTAGGATAAGATTCATATTAAGGCTTGGATTCTCACTGGTCATGACCCGGGTTGCCTCACTCCAAACCTCGATCTTCTGACGCTCTTCTCGGGCCAGATCTTTAATCAAGAGATCCGAGACTACCACAGAAGCCATAGCGATCAATACAGCGGCAAAAATAAAGCCTAATTTCCATCTTTGACGAGAATCATATATGCTGCTCATAAATCAGAATCATTCGGTGAATTCTTAATATAACGGCAAGATACGAACTTTATTGTTCCCGATTCAGCAAACAATGAAATCTCACCCAATTGTAGAGACGTAGCGTGCAGCGTCTCATCCCTTCAAATGGTAACTTAGAATATCGTCAGACGATACGAGATGCGGCACGCTAGGTCTCTACGACGGCTGGTGTATATAACAGAAAAAGGAGTCACCCCTTACGGACTGACTCCTCTCCATCGGCTGTCGCCTTGCCTCAAGACGGCGGCTACCTACTCTTCCACTGTTACGCAGTACCATCGGCGTGACGAGGCTTAACTTCTCTGTTCGGAATGGGAAGAGGTGGATCCCTCGTGCTATAGCCACCTTAATATCATTATCAAGATTTTGACCGGACATCAATCCGAAGAGACCAGCTTCGCCTTATCGCCTTAAAATATATCAACCTTCACGTGAGGAAAGTCCCGGGCTATTAGTACCACTCGGCTCGGACGTCGCCGCCCTTACACCTGTGGCCTATCAAGGTCATCGTCTATAACCACCCTTGAGGGAG